>JBPCSK010000502.1:0-5738 GCA_051007275.1 Gaiellales bacterium
CGGGCTGCTCGATGTGCCTCGGCATGAACCCGGACATCCTCAAGCCGGGCGAGCGCTGCGCCTCGACCTCGAACCGCAATTTCGAAGGCCGCCAGGGCACCGGCGGCCGCACGCACCTGATGAGCCCCGAGATGGCCGCCGCCGCCGCGGTGACCGGCCACCTCACCGACGTCCGCGAGTGGGAGTAGTCACATGGAGCCGTTCACCACCGTCACCGGCACGACAGCGCCGCTCGACCGGGCCAACGTCGACACCGATCAGATCATGCCGAAGGAGTTCCTCAAGCGCATCGAGCGCACGGGCTTCGGCGAGTTCCTGTTCCACAACTGGCGCCAGGAGGAGACCGACTTCGTCCTCGAGCGCCCCGAGTTCCGCGACGCGCCGATCCTCGTCGCCGGCCCGAACTTCGGCTCGGGCTCGTCGCGCGAGCACGCACCGTGGGGACTGCAGGACTGGGGCTACAAGGTGATCATCGCCCCGAGCTTCGCCGACATCTTCCGCTCCAACTGCGGCAAGATCGGCCTGCTCACGGTGCAGCTCGACGAGGCCGACGTGCGCGAGCTGCTCGACGCCGCGCCGGCGGAGATCACGGTCAGCCTCGAGGACCGAACGGTCACGATGCCGGGCGGCCGCTCCGTGGCCTTCGAGATCGACGACAAGGTCCGCGAGAACCTGATCAACGGCTGGGACGACATCGCCCTCACGCTGCTGCGCGAGGAGAAGATCGCCGAGTACGAGCGCACGCGCGAGCGGCAGGGTCCGAGCACGCTGTCGCTCGGCTGAGTCGCATGCGTCGCCTCGCCGTCGCGCTGATCGCCCTAGCCGCGTTCGCCGTGGCACCCTCCGCCCTGGCCGCGAAGCCGGCCGTGCAGCCGTCGTACCTGTTCGCGATGACGTCGACCGGCGGCGCACTCAAGCACGATGCGAGCGGCTGGTGGGTCGAGCTGACGGGGACGTCACCGCTCGTGACCCGCTTCACGGACCGACCGAACCGCCTCGCGTCGACGCTGTCGCCGACGCAGCTCGCCGCCCAGTGGCGCACCTATGGCTTCCCCAGCGATCCCCCGAACGCCGCGCTCGTGCTCGATGGCCGTCCGGTCGACTCGGACGTGTTCGTCGTGGAGCTGCGGCGTCCGAGCGTCAGCGGAACGACCGTGCGCTTCCGCGCGAAGCCGGTGCACGACTCGTCGCAGGCGCTCTCCCGCTACGCCAAGCGCGCCGACCGGCTGCGCGAGACGCGGTTTGCCAGCGCGAGCCTGTTCATCGACGACGGCGCGGGCACGGTGTACCAGCCGGTCACGTTCACCGTCAGCGGGCTGTTCCCCGGCCAGGCGCTCTCAATCAATCTGCAGGCGAACGGCACCCCCGCGGGGTTCTCGGCGGGCCCCTCGCTCACGAATCAGTCGTCCCTCTCCCTGCTCGGCGTGACAGGCGAGGGCGTCCCCGTGGCAGCGCTCCGGATGAGCGATTCTGCCATCACGCTCAATTCGACGTGGGGCGGTGGCGGCGGCGGCAACGTCGCATTCCAGTTCTCCGCCTTCCTCGCTGCGGATGAGGGCATCCAGTTCTTCTCCCTGTCGTCGCCAGATGCAGCAGGCGCGACCGTGACGGTGCAGCTGGGATCGTCGGTTGCGCAGGTCGTGAACGCGACCCCGACGCTGTTCAGTTGGAACAGCTACTAGGGTCGATACGTCAAGTACGTGCGCTGACCGTCGATGTGCTCGGCCACGAAGCCGGCATCGCTCCACACGCCCCAGATGAAGCTCGACCCGCGGCGCGACAGCCACGGGAGCCCGAGGAAGTAGACGCCCGGCTCGGTCGAGACACCACGACGATGCGCGGGCTTGCCCGCCTCGTCGAACGCGTCGACCTGGAGCCAGGCGAAATCGGTGCGGAAACCGGTCGCCCAGAGGATCGTCCCGATGCCCTCCTCGGCGAGATCGAGCTCTAGCACCAGCTCGGTGACATCAGGTGGCAGCGGCCCGAGCACGCGTGCCTCACGCTCTTCGGGCAAATCAAGGCCGTTGCGCGCCACGTACGCGTCGCACTGGTCGAGCAGCTCGAGGTAGAAGCGATCGCCCTCCGCGATGCTCGCGGGCAGGTCGGGCGCGAAGCGCACCACGCCGTCCGCATACCCGTCCAGGCGGCCGTGCAGGCGCATCCCCTCGGCGGCCAGCACCCTGTAGTCGATCGTGCGGCCGCCATAGGCGCCGCTGAAGGCGATCGTGACATGCTCGGCGCCAGCCGGCGGCGTCTGCAGATCCCAGTGGCCGAGGACGCCGAGCCACCAGACGAAATCGCGCCCACGGTAGCGCCGCGGTGGGCGCGTGTGCGGACCAATCGCCATGTGCACCCGGCACCCCGCGCGGTTCAGCTCGTCGGCGATCTGCACGCCAGAGGCGCCGCCGCCCACCACCAGCACGCCGCCGGACGGCAGCTGCGCCGGGTTGCGGTACGCGCTCGAGTGGAGCTGCAGCACCGGCGCGTCGGCCGGCACGAGCGGGGGGATCGCCGGTACCTGGAACGGGCCCGTCGCCGCGACGACGAAATCCGCGTCGATCGGCCCGGCATTCGTCTCGACGCGAAAGCCGCGACGGTCGTCGTGACGCACGACCGCCGTCACCTCAACACCCTCGCGCACCGGCGAGCCGATCATCGCCGCGTACTCGGCGAAGTACTCGGCCACGCGCTCCTTGCCGACGAATTCGTCCTGGTGCTCGTCGCCGAAGCTGCGGCCCGGGAACCGGTCGTGCCACGCCGGCCCGTTGGCCACAAGCGAGTCCCAGCGCGCGGTGCGCCAGGCCTCGGCGATGCGATCGCGCTCGAGCACCACGTGGGCAATGCCACGTCGACCGAGGTGCTCGCTCATTGCGATGCCGGCCTGACCACCGCCGACCACCACCACCTCGACGTTCTCGACCACGTCGCCCGCCACGGCTCAGGCCAGTTTGGCGGTATCGAAGTACTCGGTGAAGCGCACAATCAGACCGTCGCGCAGCACCAGGACCATGACGAGGTCGAAGTCCGTACGGTTGCCCTCGAGGTCGGTGCAGCGGAACGAGCCCTCCGCGAGGCAGACGTCGCCGGTCACGGCGACGTTGCGCAGCGGCACCTCGACGTCGGTGATCTCGGCGAAGGCCTCGGCACACGCCGCGCGCACCGCGTCGGGGCCGACCGGGAAGCTCGGGAAAAGCGGCCCCTCGTAGACGCCGTCGGGCGCGTAGCGGTCCGCGATCGCATCGGGATCGCCCGTCTCCCAGGCCGCCGCCAGCGCGCGCATCGTCTCCTCGGCGTTCATGTCGTGCTCCTTCCGGACGGTCGGTTGTACGTGCCGTGAGCGTAGCGTCTGGGCGCCCTCTCCACGCGCCTCGCGAGTTCCAAGGGCGCCGCCGAGCGGATGTCCCAAAGGGGTCAGACCCTTCTGGGACATCGACGCCATTCGCCGTCTCTCGAGAACTGCGCTCATGTCCCAGAAGGGTCTGACCCCTTTGGGACATCCGCGCCTACACGTTGAACCGCACGTTCAGGACGTCGCCGTCCTGGACGATGTAGTCCTTGCCCTCGACGCGCAGCTGACCCAGCTTCGTCGCCTCGGCGCGGGAGCCCGCATCGACGAGGTCCTTCCAGTTGATCACCTCGGCGCGGATGAAGCCGCGCGCGATATCGGTGTGGATCTTGCCGCCCGCCTCCACGGCGTTCGAGCCCTTGCGGATCGTCCACGCCCACACGTCCTTGGGGCCGGCCGTGAAGAAGGTGATGAGCTCAAGCATGCGGAAGGCGGCCGCGGCAACGCGCGGCGCGCTCGGCTCCTCCTGCCCGATCTCGGCGAGGAACATCGCACGCTCCTCCGGGTCGTCGATCTCGGCGAGCTCGGCCTCGAAGCGTCCGGCCACGGCCACGACCTCGGCCTCGCCCGCGTAGGCCTTGAGCGACGCGACGCCCTCGGGGTCCCCCGACTCGGAGGTGTTGGCGACGTACATCATCGGCTTCAGCGTGAGCAGCTCGAGCTGCACCTCGGCGGGCAGGTCGCCGCGCTTCGCGAAGGTGCGCGCCGTGCCGCCGGCGTCGAGGTGCGCGGCGAGCTCCGCCAGCAGGTCGGCCTCGGCCTTCGCGTCCTTCTGTCCCACCTGGACCGCGCGCTGCAGGCGCTCGAGGCGCTTGGAGATGAGCATGCCGTCGGCGAAGAGCAGCTCGAGGTCCACGCCCTCGGCGTCCTCAGCCGGGTCGATGCGACCGTCGACGTGGAAGACCGCGTCGTCCTGGAAGGTGCGCACGACGTGGATCAGGGCATCCGCGGCGCGCAGCGCCTGCAGGAACTCGCCGGACAGGCCGCCATCGCGACCGCCGCCGCGCTGGAGGCCGGCGACGTCGACGAGCTGGACGGTCGGCGGCACGAGGCGCTGCGAATCCACGACGGTGGCCAGGGGCGCCATGCGCTCGTCCGGCACCTGGGCGACGCCCGTGTTGACCGACACCTCGGTCGCCGCGTAGGGCTGCACCACCACGCCCGCGCCGGTCAGCGCGTTGAAGATGGTGGTCTTGCCGCAGTTGGGCAGACCGATGATCCCGATCTCGAGGCTCGCCATGCCTCGGACGATATCCGGGGCCGGGTGCTACCTGCGCCGACCCGCTGGCAGCAGCGCCCGCGCAACGCGACCGGTGACCGCGCCGAGCGCGTACCCGGCGGCGACGTCGCTCGGGTGATGAACCCCGAGATACACCCGGCTGCCGGCCATCGCCAGCGCCACGACCTTGAGCGGGAGGCGCGCGGCGGGCACGGCCTGCGCGAGCGCGAGCGAGCCGGCGGCGGCCATGGCGGCGTGCGACGACGGAAACGACGACGAGGTCGGTGCGTCGATCAGCTGCGGCGCATCCTCGTGCTGCGGACGCTCGCGATTCACGAGCTGCTTGACCCCGTAGTTGACGGCGAGCGTCCCCCACACCGCGACCGCCACGGCGACGGCCGGCCGCGGATCGCGGCGGGCGAGCGCGACGAGGCCGCCGAGCGCGACCCAGCCGACGCCCGAGTTGCCGAGCGCGGAGAAGCCCGCGATCAGCTGATCGCGATCCGGATGTCGCAGCCGCGCCGCCGCGGACAGCAGCACGTCGTCGGCAGCGCCAACCGCCCCGGCGAGCGGGCTAGAAGCCGACGCGCGAGTCCTTCGAGTGCACGCGCACCCAGGCGACCTGCCCGGCCCGCACGTGCAGGGTGCCGCTGTCGCCGGGCAGCTCGACGAGATCCTCGTCGCCCTTCTCGACCGCCTTCAGCAGCTTCTTCGTGGCCGCATCGTCCAGCGAGGCGCTCGCAGCACCACCACCGACGAAGCCGATCTCGACACGCGTGTTCTCTGCCATCAGTGCGAACCTCCGGGTTGGACGAGCTCGAGCAGGACGCCCTGCACGGCCTCGGGATGAATGAATGCGACCTGCAGACCGAAGAGACCGGCGCGCGGCCGCTCGTCGATCATCTCGACGCCCTCGGCGACGAGGCGTGCGACCTCGGCCTCGATGTCGCCGACCTCGTACGCGACGTGGTGCATGCCCTCGCCGCGCTTCGCGATGAAGCGGCCGACGGGCGTGTCCTCGCCGAACGGCGCGACGAGCTCGATCATCGGCCCCTGCGGCGTGCGGATCGCGAGCGCCCGGGTACCGAGCTCCTCGGAATCCTGACCGTGGTCGACGACGGCACCGATCATCAGCGCCCAGCGCTCAGCGGCGGACGCGAGATCCGCGACGGC
>JBPCSK010000503.1:0-3752 GCA_051007275.1 Gaiellales bacterium
GGGCTGCGCCGTCACGGGGAGCGGTTCCCCGTGACCGCGCGACACTGCGTAGGATCCGCTGCATGACGGAAGAGACCACGGGCACGAGCGCTGCTCCGCGACGGTCGTGGGTGCGGAGCATCGTGCTGACGCTGCTGATCGTGCTCGGCGCCTTCGTCGGCACGCTCGTCGTGATCGCGCTGGTGCCGCTGCGCGTGGGGGATCTCGGACCGCGTCCCCGCCCGACGGCGACGCTCGCCCAGGCGACGGCCGCGTTCGACGCGTACGGCGCGGACGAGACCGCGCTCGGCGTGGTCGACGACTGCCACTCGCGGCTCTTCACCCACGGCGCGCGCACGGAGAACGTCGTCGTGCTGTTCCACGGCCTGACGAACTGCCCGGCGCAGATGACGAAGCTCGCCGAGCAGCTGGAGCAGCAGGGGGCGAACGTCGTCGTGCTGCGCGCGCCCGGGCACGGCCAGGCCAACGGCCCCGGTGGGCTCGCCGGCATCGAGGCGGAGCAGTTTCGCGACTACGCCGACAGCTCGATCGACATCGCTGCGGGGCTCGGCGACCACGTCACCGTGATGGGGCTGTCGCTCGGCGGGCTGATCACGACGTGGTCGGTGATCGAGCGGTCCGAGGTGGAGCGTGCGGTGATCATCGCCCCCGCATATCAGCTCGGCGGCTTCCCGGAGCCCGTGCAGTACGCGTTGGGAAACCTCTTCGCGCGGATGCCCAACGTCGCGATTCCGAGCAGCGGCCAGCCGCTCGGCGATCACGCCTATCCGGAGACGCCCACGCGCGGCGTTGGCCAGATGCTGCGCCTCGGCCGCTACGTCATGGGACAGGCCGCGGCGCATCCGCCGGTCGGCAAGCAGATCGCCTTCGTGCTCAACGACAACGACACGACGGTCTCGAACGCTGCGGCCGCGCAGGTGATCGACGAGTGGCGCGCCGCCGGCGTGGACGTGCAGGTCGTGCGCCTGCCGAAGGGACTCGGGCTGCCGCACGACCTGATCGATCCCGCGCAGCCGGTGCAGGATCCCGCGCTCGTCTATCCGCTGCTCGAGGCGCTGGCCGAGGGGCGCACGCCGCCTCCGGTCCCGACCGGCTGAAGCGCACGACGCGCGCGTCGACGGACCACGCACGCGTCGTGTGGGGATCCTCGGAGAACGCGCTGTCGCCCGCCGCTACGCTTCGCCCATGATCACCCTCTACGGCATCCCCGGCACCGCCACCTCTGCTCCGCACATGGTCCTCGAGGAGATCGGCACGCTCTACGACTTCGTCCTCGTCGAGCGCACCGACGATGGCGTGCCCACGTCGCCTGCGGGCTATCTCGAGATGAGCCCGTTCGGCAAGGTGCCGACGCTCAAGCACAACGAGCTGGTGCTGACCGAGTCGGCGTCGATCTGCCTGCACCTCGCGGATGCCTTCCCCGATCACGATCTGATCCCGAAGGTCGGGACGCCCGAGCGCTCGGAGGCCATGCGCTGGCTGATGTTCCTGACGAACACGGTCCAGGCCGCCTACCTGCGCTACTTCTACCCGGAGCGCCACACGGCGGATCCGAATGGCGCGGACGCCGTCGTCGCCGCCGCGGTCGCGGAGCTCACGGCGCTGCGCGACGAGATCGCCAAGCGCCTCGGCAGCGGGCCGTTCGTGCTCGGCGAGACGTTCTCGATCGCCGACATCTACCTGGCCATGCTGTCCTCGTGGAGCGCCGACATGGAGGGCGGTGCGAGCTGGTGGACCGTCCCGGTGATCGCCGCGCACTACGACGCCGTGCTGGCCCGTCCGGGCTGCCGCAAGGCGATCGAGGCTGAGGGCGGGTCGCTCAGCGCGTCGTGAGCGAGTGGTGAAGTGCAAGGGGATCCGCGTTTCGACGCGTACCCTGTGACCGGATGAGCGCGTATCTCGAGACCTCGCGGGGGTGGTACCTCCGCGTGCCCGTTGCGCTGCGCGAGGCGTGCATCGCCGCGCTCCTGTGCCTGATCGGCGCGCTCGCGGTCACGCACTTTCTGCCGCCGCCGGATGACGCGTCGGCGCATCTGTACCGCGCGCTGCTCGTCGAGCGCGACTCGGTCCTGTGGGACAACTTCTGGTACGGCGGCGACTACCCGCTGATCTCGTACTCCGCGCTCGTCTACCTGCCGCAGGAGCTGATCGGGCCGGCGACCCTCGCGCTGCTGGCCGCCGTCGGGTCGGCGGCGCTGTTCGCGGTGATCGTCGTGCAGCGTTGGGGTGCGCAGGCCGCGTGGGGCGCCCGCGCCTTCGGACTGCTCGCGCTCGGGCCGCTCTTCACCGGCGGGTACGCGTATGCAGTCGGCGCGGCGGCGATGCTCGCCTGCCTGCTGGCGCTGCAGCGACATCGCCACGTCGTCGGCGGCGTGCTCGGGGCGGTCACGCTCGGGCTGAGTCCACTCGCCTTCGTATTCCTCGCACTGATCCTCACCGCGGTCTGGCTGGAGCACCGGCGCTTCGATCCGCGCACGTTCGTGGTCGGCGCGTGGCTCGCGGCGCTCGTGGTCGTGCAGGCCGCGATCGGGTTCCTGTTCCCCTCCGACGGCGTCTACCCGTTCCTGGTCGGCCATCTCGTGGCGGTGCTGGCCGTCTCGATCCTCGGCATCGCGCTGGCTCGGCGCCGGCCGGAGACGCACCTGATCATGTGGCTGCTGATCCTCTGGGCCGTCGGGGCGCTGCTCCTGTACGCGATCCCGACGCCGGTCGGCGACAACCTCGCGCGCCTGCGCTACCTCGTCTTCCCGATCCTCGTCGTGGCGGCTGGCGTGCAGCGCTGGCGACCGCGCTTGCTGGTCGTGCTCGCGCTGGTCGGGTCATTCGCCTACGGCGCATTGCCCGACCTCTACGACGCGGTGACGCGCACCGACTCGCGCCCCACGCAGTCGACCTTCTGGCAGCCAGCGGTGTCGTTCCTGCGCACGCACCAGTCACCCGATTATCGCGTCGAGGTGGTGCAGACGGCCGGGCGCTGGGAGGCGTTCTGGATCCCGAAGGCCGGCTACGCGCTCGTGCGCGGCTGGTATCGGCAGGTCGACCTCGCGGACAACCCCGTGCTGTATCAGAAGACGATCACACCGCTCGAGTACCGGGAGTGGCTGCGCTCGCGCGCCGTCCGCTACGTGCTGCTGCCGCACACGAAGCTCGACACCGAGGGCGCGCACGCCGAGGCGGCGCTGCTGCGCTCGGGCACCTCGGGGCTGCGGGTCGTCGCCGAGCGCGGTCCGTGGACGATCTACGAGCTGCCCGAGCCCACGCCGCTGATGACCGGCCCCGGCACCGCGACGATCCTCAGCCAGGAGCACAACCTGCTGCGCGGCAAGGTCACCCAGCCCGGGCTGTACACGCTGCGGGTGCGGTGGATGCCGTACTGGGCGACGTCGGGCGTGATCGACTGCATCCAGCCCGGACCGGAGGGTCAGACGGTGCTGCGTGCGATCTCCCCGGGCGGCTTCGCCTTGAAGGCCACGCAGCGCGCGGACCTGCTCGTTGAGCGCATCTTCGACGCGCCGGCCAACGACGCGACCTGCGCGTCCTAGTACGCGCCTAGCGCGGCGGCCAGACGCTCCACGCCATCGGACGGGGAATCCGGCGACCAGACCAGACCCGTGCGCACGGATTCGAAGTCGATGAGCGGCACGATCGACACCTCGGCCCAGCTCGGCAGGTCGGCGTGGTGGGGGGAGACGCAGATGCCCTCGCCGTTACCGACGCGGGCCACAGCCTCCTCGAAGGACGCGACGATCAGA
>JBPCSK010000504.1:0-2677 GCA_051007275.1 Gaiellales bacterium
ATGGAATTGCCGCCTGAGTTGCAGGGTTAGGGTAGAGTCCACGCCGTGGTCAAGCTACGCCTCGCCCGATTCGGGTCCAAGAAGAATCCGATCTACCGCATCGTCGTCCAGAACGACGCTTCGCCGCGGAACGGTCGCGCGATCGAGAACATCGGTCGCTACAACCCCCAGCTCGAGCCCTCGCTGATCGAGATCAACGAGGAGCGGGCGAAGTACTGGCTTGCCAACGGCGCTCAGCCGTCGCAGCCGGTCTATCGCCTGCTGCAGAAGCAGGGCATCATCTAACCGATGGGGGCCACGCCCCCGAAGGATGTCCGCGAGCTCTGCGAGTACCTCGTGCTCGGGCTCGTCGATGATCCCGATGCCGTCACGGTGACGGTCGAGATGACGGATGAGGCGATCGTGCTGCGCATCGTCGTGGCGCCGGAGGATCGCGGCAAGGTGATTGGCCGTGGCGGGCGCGTCGTGCGCGCGATCCGCAGCGTGGTGCGTGCTGGTGCGGTCAAGAGCGGCCGCCGCGTGCTCGTCGAGGTCGACGAGACCCCCGCCGAGGCATGACGCTGGACGTTCCGTGGCGTCCCGAGCGCGTGCGCGTCGGCACGATCGGCAAGGCGCATGGCCTGGACGGCTCGTTCCGCGTGGCCGATCCGTGCGGCTGGTGGGAGTTCCCGAAGGGCAGCAGCGTGCTGGTCAACGGCGAGCCGCGTGTCGTGGCGCGCAGCCGCGGTGACGAGTTTGCTCCGCTGATCCAGCTGGAGGGGGCGGGGGACCGCACCTCGTGCGAGCTGCTGCGCGGCGCGTCGCTGGAGCTGCCGCGCGAGGAGATCCCCGAGCCTGACGACGACGTCTACTTCCGCTTCGATCTGATCGGCTGCCGCGTCGAGCGCGCCGACGGCACGGTGTTCGGCACCGTCGAGGCCGTCGAGGACGGCGTGGCGCACGACCAGCTCGTCGTCGGCGAGCACCGCATCCCGTTCGTGGCCGTGATCGTGCCGACCGTCGACATCCCGGGGCGCCGCATGGTGCTGGCGGAGGGCTGGGAGCCCGTCGCCGTCGAGTGATCCCGCTCACAGGCAGATTCCCGGAAGGCTATTCTCCTTGCATGCGCCGCCGTCTGCTGGTCCTCATCGCCCTGATCACCCTCGCGGCGCTCGTCGCAACCGCGCCCGCGTCTGCTGCCTCGCGCGACGTGCGCGCGAAGAAGAAGACCGCGTGTTCGCTGAAGAAGAAGGCGAAGTGCAAGAAGGCGAAGCTGAAGAACGTCAAGGTCGGCAAGCAGAACCTCAGCGGCGCGAACCTCAGGGGCGCGACGATCACGGGGACGACGTTCACGGGAACTGATCTCACCAACGTTGATTTTTCGAAGGCCACGCTGCGCGGAGTCACGTTCAAGGGTGTGGCGCTCGCAGGGGCGAGCTTTGCTGGCGCAAATTTGAGAGACGTCCGATTTGACCATGTGACCTCATCTAGCGCTCGCTCGTCTCGAGCAGGTCGCTGTGCCGAAAAGTTGACCACCTCGATTGGCGACACGATCGTCGAGGCGTGCGACGCGAGCGGGGCCGACTACAGGGGGGCGGTCCTGAATCACGTGTACTTCTTTTCTTCGACGTTTTCCGGCGCCGACTTCAGCAATGCCTCGCTGATCTCGACCGGGTTCCAGGACTCAGTGCTCTTCGCCGCTAATTTTGCCAACGCGAGCTTTACCGCAAACTCGAGACTTGTCGATGCTGACCTCGCCAGCTCGTTCTTCGATGGCGCGTCGGGGGCGCAGATCGTGTTCACTCGGGATCCGTCTGCGGACACTGCGAAGATCGACGGCAGGCTGCGGTTCGCCTCCTTCATGCGGACGCGCAACATTTCCTTCGATCCCAAGCCCGCTGCCAGCGACGATGTGCGTGGTCTATTCGGCACGGCGTCGGTGCAGGTGCTTCGCGGGTCAGGCGATCCGGCGTACACCTCGATCAGCATCGGTGCGCTCTGGGGATCGAAGCGATACCAGTTTCGTCGGGACTGTTTGCAGAGCGCGACGGTTGCGAATACCGGCAACTGTCAGGCGACGCTCGCCGTCGGCGATTACGCGGTGATCACAATCACGACGCCCGGTGAGGTGACCGCGTCAGGAGGAGGTGTGCTCAGTTGCCAAGGTGCTGCGGCGAACGGTGCTTACGTGACGACGTGCCGAGGCAGCGTGACCCGGGATGTGCTGTTCTTGTACAGCGCTCCCGTCGCGGCGCCGGTTATGAAGACGCTGCGCGTCGACGTGCGCTCCGGCGGATTTGCGCCAGCCGTTCTGCCGCGGATCCTGCTCGAGTCGGTCACGCCGGCTGGCACGGTCATCGACACGAAGACGTGCACGGACGCGGGCTCGTGCGAGAGTGCGTACACGGTGGGCACGCTGGTGCGGGTGACCATGAACGGCAAGGTTGAGACGGCCTACTTCGGCGCGCTGTGTCCGGGGGAAACCGGTTCTGCGATTGTCGATGGCGGAGCGACGATGATGACTACGCCAACAGCGGGATATAACCTCGAGCGAGTGTGTTCGGCATTCCCCTTGAATGCCGACACGACCATAGTCGCTGAGTTGTCCTAGCGGGCGTGCTGCGCACGATGCTCGGACGCGCGACAATCCCCACGTGGCGCTCTCGCTCGACATCCTGACGCTCTTCCCGGCCTGGTT
>JBPCSK010000505.1:0-2732 GCA_051007275.1 Gaiellales bacterium
CAGACGGTCTTCACGCCCGATGGCAGCTACCTGTACGCGGCGGATGCCGGGCAGACGTACCTCTCGCAGTTCTCGCGCGACGCCACGTCCGGTGCGCTGACGCCGCTCACGCCGGCCACCTCCGATGTAGTCGGTGCCCCGTACGGCATCGCGTACGTCGACAACGGCCCGCTGGTCTCGTCCTTCATGGCCGCGCCAGCGCCGACAACCGCCACGAGCCTCACCTACACGCTGTCGTTCAATCGCGCGGTGAGTGGACTCGTCGCAGGTGACTTCACCGTCGGCGGCACGGCGGGCGGTGCGGTCGCGAGCGTGAGCGGAACGGGGGCGGGGCCGTACACGATCGTCGTCACCGGTATCGGCACGGGAACCACCACCTTGACGCTCGCCAAGGACGCCTTGCTGGATGCTGCAGGCGTCACCGGCCCCTCCGCAGCCGACGCTGCCCGCGGAGGCACGATGAGCGCGGCTGCGCCTGCGCCGACCATTCTCGACGCGACGCGGGTTCGCACGCCGGCGCAGGCATCGAACGGCTCCTGGGCCGGCGAGGGCATCACCTACACCTACCAGTGGCAGACGTCCGACACGGGTACCGGGAACTGGATCGACGTCGGCGCGACCGCCACGGACTTCGCTCCCGGCGTGCAGTGCGCGCTCGAGGGTGGAACCTGCACGCTGCCAGCACCGCGCTCGGTCATGTACTTCTCCCCGGTGGCCGGCACCTACCGGGCGGCGACGATGAGCGGCTCGTTCACCTGCAACGCCACGACCTTCGGCGGCGACCCCGCATCCAGCCAGACGAAGGCCTGCTACCTCGGCGGCCCCGCCACCACCGATACGTTCGCGCCGACAGCGGCGATGCTCGGCAAGTTCGTGCGCGTGCAGGTGACGGCCACCAACGCGGCAGGCAGCGCTTCGGCGACGTCGAGCGCCAGCGTCATCACGCCCGCGGAGGTCGTGTGGGAGGCCGGAGATAGCCAGCTGACTGCGTTCCCCGCGGCGTCGAACGGGCAGCTGGCACCCGGCATCACGCGCGTCAACACGGGACTCAGCACGGTACGCGGGCTGGCGCTCACGCCCGATCAGCGCTTCATGTACGTGCCGTCGTACTCGACGAACCAGATCTTCCAGTACGCGATCTCCGCCGACGGCACGGACGTCACGCCGCTCGCGCCCGCCACGACGGCGACGACCGGTCTGTCGAGCCCTCGCGACATCGTCGTGACCCCCGACCAGCGGTACGCGTACGTGATCAACAGTGGCACCTATGCCGTGACCCAGTACTCGATCGGGTCGGATGGCACGCTCACGCTGCTGCCCACGAACACGATCGCCGGTCCGTCGAATCCGTACGGCCTCGTCACGAACGCCACGGGAACGGCGCTGTACATCGCGAACCAGAATGCGGCCACGATCTCGCAGTTCGCGATCAGCCGCTCGACGGGCCAGCTCAGCGCGATGACCCCGGCGACGGTGACGACGGGCAGCGATCCGCGCCAGCTGGTCGTTTCGACCGATGGCAAGACGCTCTACGCCGGCGCGAACACGGGCACGTCGCTCTCGCAGTTCGCGATCGATCCGACCACCGGCGCGCTGAGCGCGCTGTCGCCGCTCGCGGCGCCGGCGCTGGCCAGCTCGCACTGGCCGATCGTGTCGCCGGACGGTGCGCACGTCTATGCCACGAACTTCGCCAATCCCGCGCTCATCGGCCAGTGGTCGCGCAGCACGAGCACTGGCCTGCTGACGGCGCTGTCGCCCGCCAGCGTGGCGTCGGCGGGGGCGGCGAACCAGGCCTACCAGGGCGTCTTCGACCCGGCCGGTACGCATCTCTACGTCGGCAACGTCAACAACAACGTCCTCGGCCAGTACACCCGCAATCCCGGCACCGGCCTCGTGACCGCGATGCCGTATCCGACTGCCGGCGCGCTCTCACCGCCCGGCAGCGCGCTCCAGCCGTTCAAGCTCGCGCTGGTCGCCGTTGAGCCGTCCGTGCGCTACCTGCAGGCCGTGCCGGCGCTGACGACGTCGACGAGCCTCTCCTACAGGCTGCTCTTCAATCGCGCGGTGACGGGGCTGGACGCAGGTGACTTCGTGGTCGGCGGGACGGCGGGGTGGACGGTCACCGGCGTGGTCGGCTCCGGTGCCGGCCCGTACGACATAACCGTGGCGGGTGCGGGCACGGGCACCGTCGATTTGACGCTCACGGCGAACACCGTCGCCGATGCGAATGGCGTTGTCGGGCCGGTCCTGCCGCGCACCGCGGGTGGAGGCACTATGAGCCCGTCCGACGTGGCGATTCCGACGTTCGTCACGCCGAAGACGAACACGCCGACGCAGTCGACCAACGGACTCTGGGCCGGCGATCTGATCGCCTACACCTACCAGTGGCAGGTCTCGCCCAACGGCACCTCCAGCTGGTCCAGCGCCGCCGGCGCCGGGGCGACCGCGGCGAGCTACACGCCGACCACGGCCGAGCTCTGGAAGTACCTGCGCCTCACCGTGACATCGACGAACCTCGCCGGTGTGACGAGCGCGACCAGCACGGCCGCGGTGATTCGCCCCGGTGACGTGATGCTCGCGTCGACCTCGGAGGCGAACGTCTACTCGCTGCCGATCCGCAACGACGGAGCGCTTGGTGCACCGTTCGCGACGGCCGTGGCCGGATCGAGCCCGCGGCAGATGAGCGTCAGCCCCGACGGGCAGTTCGCGTACGTCGTCAACTACTCCGGCAA
>JBPCSK010000506.1:0-5060 GCA_051007275.1 Gaiellales bacterium
TCCGTACGGCGTTCGGAAGGCCGACAGCTCCTCGCATGTGTCAAAACGGTCATACCCCTTAGGCACATCCACGCCTGAACCCCGCCCGGGGCGCGATTGGCATCCGACAGACCCGTAGGCAGAACAGCTAGCCGCTGATCAGGCGGGCTCGGTCGCCGCGGGTCCTGTGCTCGCGCGCATGGACAGCACGAGGCCGAGCCCGCCGATCGCGAAGACGGTGCCGAAGACGTACACGGCGCCGTACCCGCTCAGGTGCGCGATGTAGCCGAGCGAGACGCCGGCCACGAGCGTGCCCAGGTCGAATCCCGCCGTGTAGACCGCCAGGGCCGAGTTGCGCTGCGAACGCGGCGTGCGATCGACGGCCAGCAGCCCGAGCGCCGGAAACAGGAGCGACCAGGCGATGCCGCAGACGAGCCCGCCCACCGCGCCCAGCGGCCAGCTGGGCGCGACGGCGATGACACCGGTCCCGAGGACGGCGAGGACGAAGGCGATCGCGCCGGAAGGCACCGCGCCGATGCGATCCGGCAGGTGCCCGACCACGATGCGGCCGAGGAAGGTGGCGGCGCCGTAGGCCGCGATCACGTACGCGCCGCCACCGTGGCCGCGCTCGCTGAACGTGAGGACGGCGAAGCCGGTGATGGTGGCCATCACGACGGCGCCGAACATGAGCCCGATCGCCGGGCGCATCGCGGGGCGCGGCAGCGAGAAGCCCGCCTGCTCGCCGTGGCGCTCCGGGGCTGGGATGCCGATCATCGCCACCAGTGCCAGCGCGGGTGCGATGCTCAGCACGAGCACGGCGGCCGTCGTGCCGACATGGTCGATCAGCAGCTGCGCCAGGATCGGTCCGATCGTCAGGCCCGCCCAGACGCACAGTCCGAACAGCGACATCGCCTGACCGCGACGATCATCCGGGGCGAGGGTGACGGCCCAGGCGAGACCGGCCGTGAACATGCAGGCCTGGCCGAAGCCCTGTACGACGCGGGCCGCAAACAGCAGGCCGACGGTGCCCTCGCCGACCAGCAGGAACATGAGTCCCGACACGAGCAGCAGCGCGAAGCCGAGCGCGAAGATCGCGCGCACCCCCTTCCGAACCATGCCGTAGCCGGCGAAGAAGCGGCAGACCAGGGCGCTGGCGGCGAAGATCGTCAGCGTCCAGCCGACGACCACGTCGGTCTGGTGCATGTCGTGCTTGACGATCTCGGGCACGACGTCGTAGGCCGCCCCGAGCGCGATGAAGCCCCCCAGTCCGGCCAGCACGATGCGGGCGAAGGCGATGCGCTTCGGTGATCGCAGATGCCATTCGCCCATGGGGGCAGGATACGCGCGCCCCTTCCCCTTTGCGCCCGAGCCCCGGATGCCGATACACTTCGCGGCGATGCGCACGACGTCGCACATGCTTGAAGGGACTCTCGGCCGCTCGGCATTCGCCAGCGGCCATGGGGTCGTGGCGTCGTCGCCCGTTTCCTCGCTCCTCCTTCTCGTCGGCCTCCTTCCCCGCTAAGGGGAATGCATTCGCCTACGCGCCGCCTGCCCGGCGCATGAAACGACGAGACAACAGGACAGGTGCGTGCAAGCGCACCGCACTTCGGAAGGGGGAACGATGAGCACGAATCAGAATTACGTCAAGATCTTCGACACCACGCTGCGCGATGGCGAGCAGTCGCCCGGGATCAGCCTGAACGCGCAGGAGAAGCTGGAGATCGCCCGCCAGCTCGAGCGCCTCGGCGTCGACATCATCGAGGCCGGGTTCGCCGTGTCCTCGCCCGGCGAGGTCGAGGGCATCGGCCTGGTTGCGAAGCACGTGCGCAGCTGCACGATCGCGTCGCTCAACCGCACGCAGCAGGCCGATATCGACGCGTCGTGGGAGGCGCTGAAGCACGCCGAGAGCCCGCGCTTCCACGTCTTCATCGCCACGAGCGACCTGCACATGGAGCACAAGCTCCGCATGACGCCCGAGCAGGTCATCGAGCAGACGCGCGACGCGGTCGCGTACGCCCGCACCAAGGTCGCCGACGTCGAGTTCTCCTGCGAGGACGCCACGCGCTCGCGCCCGGAGTTCATGGCAGAGGTCGTGCGCACCGCACTGGCTGCCGGCGCCACGACGATCAACATCCCGGACACCGTCGGCTACACGACGCCCGAGGAGTACAAGGAGATCCTCGAGACGCTCTACGCCAACGTGCCCGAGCTGCACGAGGCGACGCTGAGCGTTCACACCCACAACGATCTCGGTCTCGCGACCGCGAACTCGCTGGCCGGCGTGCAGGCAGGCGCGCGCCAGGTCGAGGTGGCCGTCAACGGCATCGGCGAGCGCGCGGGCAACTCGGCGCTCGAGGAGATCGTGATGGCGCTGCGCACGCGCAACGCGTTCTACGGCTTCCAGACCGGCATCGAGACGACCGAAATCGCCCGCGCCAGCCGCCTCGTCTCGCGCCTGAGCGGCTATCCCGTGCAGCCGAACAAGGCGATCGTCGGCAAGAACGCCTTTGCCCACGAGGCCGGCATCCACCAGGACGGCGTGCTCAAGAACCGTCGCACCTACGAGATCATGGACGCCGAGTCGATCGGCCTGGAGCACAACGAGCTCGTGCTCGGCAAGCACTCCGGCCGCGCCGCGCTGCAGGCCGCCTACGCCGACATGGGCTACACCATCGAGGGCGACGAGCTCAAGCGCGCGTTCGCGAAGTTCAAGGAGATCGCCGACCGCAAGAAGACGGTCTCGGCGCTCGACCTCGAGGCGATCATCGACGACCAGTCGCGTGACACGACGGAGCGCTGGGTCCTCGAGGGCCTGTCGCTGCGCACCAATACCGGCGAGACCTCGCACGCTGAGGTCACGGTGCGCGAGGGAGACCAGGTGCACACGGCGAGCGGTGAGGGCGATGGCCCGATCGACGCCGCGTTCATCGCGCTCAACGCGATCGTCAAGACCGCGGGCGAGCTGCGCGAGTTCAACGTCAATGCCGTCACCGGCGGCAACGACGCGCTCGGCGACGTGCGCGTCGTGCTCGAGCACGACGGCCGCCGCTACACCGGCCAGTCCGTCGCCCCTGACATCACCGAGGCCGCCGCCCAGGCGTTCCTCCGCGCGGCCGCCCTGGTGGCCGCAGGCAACCCGAACCCGATGGTCCGCGAGACCATCTGACCCGCAGCACGAGAACGGAGCATCACGTGAAGATCGCAGTCCTCCCCGGCGACGGCATCGGCCCCGAGACCACGCGCGTGGCGCTGGCTGTCCTCGCGGCCGCCGGCGAGGCCCACGGCTTCACCGCCGAGTGCACCGAGTATCCGTTCGGCGGCAACGCCATCGACTCGCATGGGGATCCGTTCCCCGCCGAGACCCGCGCGGCGCTGCCGCACGCCGATGCCGTGCTGAAGGGCGCGGTCGGCGGTCCCAAGTGGGATACGGGCGAGATCCGACCCGAGCAGGGCCTCCTGGCGCTGCGCGCGGAGCTCAAGGCGTTCGCCAACGTCCGCCCGATCCGCATGTGGTCCGACAAGCTCGTCTCGCCGCTGCGCCCAGAGCTGGTCGACGGGCTCGACATGATCATCATCCGCGAGCTGACCGGCGGCCTGTACTTCGGCCCCAAGGAGCTGACCGCGGAGACCGGCATGGACACGTGCCGCTACTCGGTCGAGGAGGTCGAGCGCGTGGTGCGCTACGCCTTCGATCTCGCCCGCACCCGGCGCGGCAAGGTGTGCTCGGTCGACAAGCAGAACGTCCTCTCCAGCTCGAAGCTGTGGCGCCAGGTCGTGATCGAGCGCGTGGCGCCGGACTACCCGGACGTGGAGCTCTCGCACCAGCTCGTCGACTCGATGGCGATGAAGCTGATCGAGCAGCCGCTGGCGTACGACGTGATCGTCACCGAGAACATGTTCGGCGACATCCTGTCGGACCTCGCCGCCAGCGTCTCGGGCGGCATCGGCCTGGCCCCGAGCTCGTCGCTGGGCTCGACGCGCCCCGGCCTCTACGAGGCGATCCACGGCTCCGCGCCTGATATCGCCGGCAAGGGCATCGCCAACCCGACGGCGATGATCCTCACCGTCGCGATGATGCTGCGCGATCTCGACCAGCGTGCGGCCGCCGACGCGGTCGAGGCCGCCGCCATCCACTGCCTGGAGCACGGGCCGATGACGCCTGATCTCGGCGGCACGGCCACCACCGACGAGGTCGGCGAGGCAATCGCCGCGCTGGTCGCAAAGGGGAACGCATGAGCGACACCAATCTGCAGAAGGCCCGCGCTCGCAAGGAGCGCATGCTCGGCTCCGAGGCGATCATCCGATCGCTCGAGGCCGAGGACGTCACGATCTGCTGGGGCATTCCCGGCGGCGCGATCCTGCCGCTCTACGACGCCTTCATGGCGATCGATCACACGATCGAGCACGTCCTCGTGCGCCACGAGCAGGGTGCGGGGCACATGGCCCAGGGCTACGCCCGCGCGACCGGCAAGGTCGGCGTCTGCATCGCCACATCCGGTCCGGGCGCCACGAACCTCGTCACGCCAATCGCCGATGCGTTCCTCGACTCCACCCCGCTGGTCGCGATCACCGGCCAGGTGCCCACGCATCTGATCGGCACGGACGCCTTCCAGGAGGCCGACATCACGGGCATCGTCATGCCGATCGTGAAGCACTCGTTCCTCGTCCAGAAGGCCGAGGACATCCCGAAGGCGATCCACGAGGCGTTCCACATCGCCAGCACCGGCCGACCCGGTCCCGTGCTCGTCGACATTCCCAAGGACCTCCAGCTGACCGAGATCGACTTCGCGTACGTCGACACGATCGACCTGCCGGGCTACAGCGCCGAGTTCCCGCGGGCGCTCGATGGCGTCGAGGCGGCCGCGGAGCTGATCGCGAACGCGCGCAAGCCCGTGCTCTACGTGGGCGGCGGCGTCATCAACGGCGAGGCCTCCGACGACCTGATCCTGCTCGCCGAGGCGCTGCAGGTGCCGGTCACCACGACGCTGCTCGCCAAGGGCGCCTTCCCCGACTCGCATCCCCTGTCGGTGCAGATGCCGGGCATGCACGGGTCGAAGTACGCCAATTGGACGATCCACCGC
>JBPCSK010000507.1:0-2848 GCA_051007275.1 Gaiellales bacterium
GCCTTGGCTGCGTCGAGCTCCCCTACGCAGCGGCGGCGCAGGTGTGGCCCTACACGCCGATCGGCACGCTTGTCACGATCGAGAACTGACCCCGGCTAGACTGGGTCTCCCCGCCGACGTAGCTCAGCTGGTAGAGCACTTCACTCGTAATGAAGGGGTCCGCGGTTCGAATCCGCGCGTCGGCTCTCCTCGGCAAGTCAGGCCGCTGCGCCGCTGAGCGAGCGCGGCAGCCGGCCCGCGTCGCTCCCGGTGGCATGCATCGCGGTTGATCGGTTTGCGTCGCGCGCGCATAATCCGGGCGTGCGTCACTTCCTCGTCTATGAGGCGATCCTGGTCGTCGTCGTCGCGCTCGCCGTCGCGCTCGGCATCGCGCTGCATGCGCTGGGGCGCAGACGTGCCATGGATGGCGACGGCGCGTTCGTCGGGGATGGCATCAGCAGCGCTGCCGGCTACGTCGGCGGTGCCGTCGCATTTCTGCTCGGGCTGCTGCTCCTGTTCTCCGTGCAGCACTACGACACGGCAAAAAGCACGGCCCACGACGAGGCGATCGCCTACTCCGCGACCTTCGACGCGTCGTCGACGCTGGATCCGGCGGTGCGGACCCCGGTGCAGCGCGACCTCGTCTGCCTGATGCGGTCGATTCGCGACGATTCGTGGAACGCAGTCGTCGGCGGTGAGATCACGGGCAACGCGAACACGCTGGCCTGGCTCGCCAAGACCCGCGAGACGCTGGCGGGGGCGCCGGAGGGGTCGCGCGGGTCGGAGCTCTCGCGGGACACGGACTGGAGCGAGTTCCAGACCGCCGAGAACCTCCATCAGCAACGTCTGCTGCTGGCGGACAACGAGCTGCCGCCGGTGGTGTGGGGCGTCATCTACATCAGCATCTTCATCCTGTTCGTGATGCTCGCGGTGCTCTTGCGCGACAACCGGTTGCTGCTCCTGGTTGGCGTGATCGGGTGCTTCGTGATCACAGCCGCGATCATCGCGGCCCTCCTCGCGTTCGCGGATCCGTTCAGCGAGTTCGGGGCGACGATCCAGCCCGATGCGCTCACGCACGTGATGGAACGCCTCCAGGTCGCCTACCCGGGTGACGCCTGGAAGCCGTGCGAGTCGCTCGTCACGGCGAGCACCTGAGCATTCCGCCGCCTGCGCAGCCCACACCGGCTCCGCGTCACGACTCGGGTAGGCTGGTCCGATGACCCGCCGCCTCGCTCTGCTTGCCGTTGCCTTCGTCGTCGTCGCACTGGCGCCCGCCGCCTCGGCGCGCCCGTCGAAGCTGACGGATCCTGCGCGTATTCAGACGCTGGCCGCCGCGGCCTACACGTGGGCGCTCGCGCCGGAGTTCAACTACCGCTTCCTCAAGTACAACACGCTCGTCACCGCCCCGATCAACACGCTGGGCGGCAAGGGCACGCAGGCTGCGGCCTGGAACAACCGAGCGACGAACGCAGGCGATGCGTCGGTGCTGTACCTCAACGCGATGATCGATCTCAGCGGTCGCCCCGGTACGGGCGGCAATGGCGGCACGAAGGAGATGGTGCTGACCGTGCCGCCGTCGGCCGACAACTACTACGTCGTCAACCTGCTCGATGACTTCATCAACTCGGTCGGCAGCATCGGCACGCGCACCACGCCGTCGACCACGAAGCAGACCTACCTGATGGTCGGTCCCACGTCGCAGTACGCGCACCAGCGCACGGCCACGATCGACGGGTTCACGTATCGCGTGATGGCCTCCGACACCGCGCTCAACTGGATGCTGATCCGCATTCGCGCCGACTCGCTGGTGCCGGCGAGCGACCCCGCATCGATCGCCAGCGTGAACGCCAGCACGGTTACCAAGTTCGCCTTCAACACGCTCGCGCAGTTCCAGCGCAACCACAACCGGCCGATCTATCCGCAGACGACCTCGTACCCGCCAACGGCGCAGCAGTCGAAGCGCGCGGCGAAGTGGAAGAACGCCCCGTCCAAGGCGGTCGCCTTCTTCGAGCAGGCGGGCCGCTCGCTGGTGCTCAACCCGCTGCCGCAGCGCACGACCGGTCTCGGTGACACGCCGCTTTCCGCGCTGCCCGCGTGGGTCGTGCCGCAGGCGGGGGCGCGGAAGCGGTTCCAGAATCCGTCGTACGGCCAGGCGAAGACCCTGCGCCTGTTCGCGCCGCTCGGACTCACCCCACGCGGCTTTCGCATCCCCAGCAACTGGGGCCAGAGCCAGCTCGCCGCCCTGCAGGCCGGCTACGACGACGGTGCTGCGAAGGTCGCAGCGCTGCAGTCGGTGATCGGCGCCAGCGCCGCCACGAACTTCTGGACGTACCTCAACGACGACATCGGCACGTACCCGAACTCGGTCGAGGGCTACCTCTTCCGGGCGACCGTCGTGCAGGCCGGCGGCTCGGCGAACGTCCCGCTCGACGCCGTCTATGCGCAGCTCAACAACACGGATGGCACGGCGGCAACGCAGCTGACGGGGCAGGGCCAGTACTCGCTCACGTTCATGCCGCCGCCGGCCGCGGGATCGACGCTGCCTGCCAACGGCACGCTGCCACCGACCGTCAATGATGCGTCCGGCAACCCGCGCGGCTTCTGGTCGATCCACGTGTACCAGACCGACCCGCAGCAGTCCGCTGCGCCGTACATCACCCAGGCGAGCGCGCTCAACCTCGCGTACTCGTCGGCGAATCTGGCGGTGCAGACGATCGACGCGGGGGCCGACACGATCACCGTGGGCCTCCCCGCGTGGGGAGGTGCGCCCGTCGCCAGCACGCCGATCTTCTTCGGCGCCAACGCCGCCGCCTATGGGCTGCAGCCGAACACCACGTACTACGTCGCGACGGCGCCGACCGTGAAGGGG
>JBPCSK010000508.1:0-1579 GCA_051007275.1 Gaiellales bacterium
GGATCGATCGCCTCGTCGTTACTCGCGGCGCCGTCGCCGGGCCAGCCGACGATGCGATCCTCGGGGATCACGGCATCGATCTCGACGGGGCCGGACTGGTTGGCGTGCATGCCCATCTCGTCCCACTGGCCCGTCTTGGCTTCGACCTCATCGGGGTAGAGGAGGAAGACCGCAAGATCCGAGTAGTCCCCTGAGAAGTCAGGGCTGGTGGTCTGCGTGAGGTACCACTTCGCATACCCGCAGGACGTCGTCCACGCCGCCTTCTTTTGCACGTGCCAGCCGCCCGGCACGCGCTTCGCGCCCGACACCTTCGGATACCAGAAATGGCCACCCGTCTCTGGGTCCGTATACGAGGCCGTGCCCACGAGGCAGTCGGAGTCGATCCGGCTGATCAGGTCCTGGATGTGCGGGTTGCCGCTCGCGCGGAAGACGAGCCCGGCCAGCGCGACCATGTGCATCATGTAGATCACGGTGGTGGAAGGGCAGCCGTAGCGGGCCAGCGTCTCGGTCAGCATCATGATGCCGACGTTGTTCTCGCCGCGGCCGCCGTACTTCTTCGGCACGACGGCGCCGAGCACGCCGAGCTCGGCCAGGGGCTCGAGGCTCTTCTGCGGGTACGCCCCCGTGCGGTCGCCGATGATCGCGTTCGGGCGGATGACCTTCTCGCAGACCTCGATGAGCTGCTCCTGCAGCGCGCGCTGCTCGTCGGTCAGGAACCAGTCGGGCTCCCACTCGCGGTTGAGGCCGGTGTACGGCGAGCCGCCCCAGTCGAACGTCAGGTTGTCGCTCATGGCTGCAGCATCGACAAGCGAACGCGCAGATGCAAGGGGTCAAGGGTGCGCAATGCGCAATCAATATCGACGTAGATCGCGAGTTCCGCTGAGCCATTGCGCGGCAATGCGTAGAATCCGCAGCATGGCGTTGCAGATTCCCCTCGACCCCACCGACGAGGCCATCCTCCGCGCGCTCCAGGAGGACGGTCGCCGGTCGTACCGCTCGATCGCACGTGACGTCGGCGTCGCCGAGGGCACGGTGCGCGCCCGCGTCCGCAAGCTCGAGACGCTCGGCGCGCTGCGCGTCGTGGCCTTCGTCGACCCCGCGCGGCTCGGCAACTCGGTGCTCGCCCTGCTGGCGCTCCGCGTGGAGACCCGTCGGCGTACCGCACTGATCGACGAGCTGTGTGCGTGGAGCGAGGTGACGTACCTCTCGTCGCTGATCGGGCGCCACGACATCGTCCTGCAGGTGATGTGCGCCGACAACGACGAGCTCGGACGGATCATCGCGCGCACCCGAGGACACGATGGCGTGACCGAGGTGGAGCCGATGCTCGAACTCGAGGTCCACAAGTTCACGTACGCGGGCGCCGGCGCCCAGCTCGAGTAGTACCGCCGCCTGCGCCGGCGGTAGGCTCCGCGCACGACAGAGGAGGCGGCATGAGCGACGCAGTGAAGGTGACGCGGCACGGCGACGTGCTCGAGGTGATGCTCGACCGGCCCAAGGCCAACGCCGTCGATGCGGCCACGAGCTGCGCGATGAACGACGCGTGGGCGCTGTTGCGCGACGACCACGACCTCAAGGT
>JBPCSK010000509.1:0-5608 GCA_051007275.1 Gaiellales bacterium
CTGAAGGACCCCGACGTGTACCTGCATGGGGTGCCGCACGAGTCCTTCCGCCTGCTCCGCGAGCACGACCCCGTCCACTGGCATCCCGAGACGGCACCGGACCCCGGCTTCTGGGCGATCACCAAGCACGCCGACGTCGTCGCGATCTCGAAGGACTTCGCGCGGTTCTCGTCCGGCGAGCGCTTCATCTACTACGAGGAGATCCCCGCCGACGCGATGGAGATGCGCCGCTCGATGATCGAGACGGATCCGCCGGCGCACACGCGCCTGCGCCGCATCGTCAGCCCGCTGTTCACGCCCAAGATGGTCGACGCGTATCGCGATCATGCGCGCACCGTGGTCGATCGCCTGCTCGACAGCGCGCTCGCCAAGGGCGAGTTCGACTGGGTCCACGACATCTGCGAGATGATGCCGATCCGCGTCTTCGTGGATGTCTTCGGCGCGCCCGAGTCCGACGCCGACTACCTGGCGAAGCTCGCCAACATGCTCGTCGCCGTCGACGATCCCGATCTCGCGCCGCCGCCGGAGATGTACGAGCGCGCCCGCGCCCGCGGCTTCGAGCCGCACCACCTGCCGTTCAGCAGTCCCGCCGCGCTCGACCTCTTCGACTACGCGCGCGACCTCTGCGAGGCGCGCCGCCGCGACCCGCAGGATGACCTGATCACCCGGCTCGTCTCGGCCGAGTGGGAGGGCGAGCGCCTGACGGACTCCGAGCTCGTCAACTTCTGCCAGCTGCTCGTCTTCGCCGGCAACGAGACGACGCGCAACTCGCTCGCCACGGGCATGCACCAGTTCATCCTGCAGCCCGACCAGCTCGACCTGCTCGACGCGGACCGCTCGTTGATGAAGGGCGGCGTCGAGGAGATTCTTCGCTGGGCCACGCCGATCTACACCTTCCGCCGCACCGCGACCGAGGACGTCGAGCTGCGCGGCAAGCAGATCCGCAAGGGCGACAAGCTGATGATGTACTACATCAGCGCCAACTACGACGAAGAGGTCTTCGACGATCCGCAGCGCTTCGACGTGACGCGCGACGCCTCGGCCCAGGTCGTGTTCGGCGGCGGCGGACCGCACTACTGCCTCGGCGCGTTCCTCGCGCGGATGCAGGTCGAGACGCTCTTCACCGCGGTGGTCGACCGCGGCCTCCGCTTCGAGCTCGCCGGCCCCACGGCGCGGCTCCGATCGAATTTCGGCAACGGCTTCAAGACGATGCCCGTCCGGGTCGCACACGCGTGATGACGGGTATCCTCTGCACGCACACAGCCCCCTGGGGAGAGGGCGAGACACAAGGAGGCCCCGTCGATGGGCGCTGGTGACTTCGATCTGCTGAAGGCGATCGAGAAGGGCGAGATCCGCGAGGTCGAAGTGGCCTGGGCGGACCATCAGGGGTATCCGCGCGGCAAGCGCATCCCCGCCGACGTCTTCGTCGGCCGGCTCGCGAAGGGCATCGCCTTCGCCGATGCCACGCTCACCTGGGACTACGCGGGCGACGTCCTCGACGGCTGCCGCGTCTCCGGGTGGGAGACGGGCTACCCCGATTTCCTCGTGATCCCGGACGTGTCGACGGCGCGCCGCCTGCCGTGGCGCGACGGCGTCGCGATCGTGCAGGGCGACGTCAAGGATCATCATGGCGACCCGATCAAGTACGCGCCGCGCAGCGTCCTGCGCCGCGTCGTCGATCGCCTCGCCAAGCTCGGCTACACCGCGTCGGTCGGCGTCGAGATCGAGTTCTACCTGGTCGACGACGACGTGCAGCCCGCGGCCGACGGCATCCAGTGCTATTCGCTGTCCAAGGCCAACGACCTCGAGCCCGCCTTCAGCGAGCTGCTCGACGGCCTCCGCGGCTTCGTCGACGTGGAGGGCTCGAACGTCGAGTACGGCCCGGCACAGTGCGAGGTCAACCTCAACCATGGCGATCCGATCTGGGCGGCCGACCAGGCGTTTCGCATGAAGTACGGCATCCGCGAGGTCGCCCGCCGTCACGGCGTCACGGCGACCTTCATGGCCAAGCCGTTCAACGGCCAGTCCGGCTGCTCGATGCACCTGCACGTCTCGCTCTGGAAGGACGGCAAGCCCGCCTTCGCGCCGGTGAACGGTTCCGAGTCGGAGACGGCGCGCTGGGCGATCGGCGGCATGATGGAGCACCTCGCGGGCATCACCCTGCCGGGCGCGCCGACCGTCAACTCGTACAAGCGCTTCGAGGCCGGCAGCTTCGCGCCGACCACGGCCACGTGGAGCCGCGACAACCGCACGTGCGCGATCCGCTCGCTGATCGAGGGCGAGAAGTCCACGCGTCTCGAGCTTCGCACGGGCGCCTCCGACGCGAACCCGTACTGGGCGATCGCCGGCATGCTCGCGGCGGTCTGCGCCGGCATCGAGAGCAAGGCCGATCCGGGCGAGGTGATGAGCGGCAACCTCTACGAGTCGGGCGACACCCTGCCGACCACGCTGATCGACTCCGTCGCCGCGTTCCGCGCAGACACCGTCATCCAGGGGATTCTGGACGAGGATGTGTGCAACGACCTGTGCGTCATCTCCGAGCGCGAATGGAACGCGTTCATCTCCGCGGTCACCCAGTGGGATTACGACCGCTATCTCAAGATCGTCTGACCGAAGGAGCCACCATGGCCGCTGTCGAGAAGCCCAAGAGGACCACTGCCAAGGCGAAGCCGGCCGCTGCCGCGAAGCCGAAGGCGGCTCCGAAGCCCAAGGCTGCGCCCAAGAAGGCCGCCGCTGCGAAGATCGTGCCGAAGTACAAGGCCGCCAAGATCACGAAGGAGCGCAAGCGCCCGCTCGTGCCGCGCCCCACGGTGCATCCGGGCGCACTCGCTCAGGCCCGCGCCTTCCCGGTGCTCGAGTCGATCTTCACGCGCCGCTCGCGCCGGTTCGCGCTCGGCGCGGAGCTGACGGGTCCGCTGGCCTACAAGTCCGACAAGGAGCCGATTCCGCTGGCGTACGAGGAGGAGGCGATTCTCGTCGCCGCCGCGACCGGCATCTCCGGCATCGCGACGGAGGAGTGGCCCTTCCTCGACGACGACGGCGACTCCACAAGCGGCGACAAGATCGGCTCGTTCACCGGCCGCACGTACCCCTCGCCGCTGGCCAACCACAACGTCGAGCTGTTCTGGACGAACGACGACGGCGTGTTCGCGCTCCCGCAGCGTGACGTGCGCCCCAAGAAGCACAACCAGCTGGCCGACGAGGACGCGCCGAACGAGCTGTACCGTCAGGCCGTCAAGCTCGCCGACGAGCGCCTGCACATTCCGCGTGATCGTCCGAACCTGTTCGCGTTCAACCATCGCATTCCGAACGCGCAGGGCACGACGCTGTTCATGCCGATCACGGACATCACGCGCCAGTGCATCTCCGCGATGCTGCTCTACTTCGACGCGCCGCACGGCTACTACCTCGTCGACCCGCACCTCGGTGGCGACCCGCTCCGCGAGTACGTCAAGTCCGGCCTGCTCGACCCGGCGCACGCCGTCGACTTCTGGGAGTTCGAGCGTTGGCAGATGGTCGATGCCAACGGCGTCGAGCAGGGGCTGATGGTCGGCAACCTGATGCACGCCACGCAGGCCATGGGCCTCGGCGGGCACCCCTTCAACGGCGGCAAGGGTCGCGTCACGATGGGCGGCGAGAAGTACTGGCACGAGATCGGCGGCAAGGGCCCGTCCGGCTCGCTCGGCTTCGAGATGCTCGAGATCCCCTCGGATGCGCCGCTCGGTGCCGGTGAGTCGGTGCCCGTCGGCATCAAGGGCGTCTTCGAGGCCGCGATGCCGCCGTTCCAGCGCAACATGGACAAGGCCGTCGACAGCGTCGTCGACATCCGCTGGGGCAAGAAGGGCCTCTTCGCCGACGACACGCGCGCCATCCCGTGGACGAACCGCAAGGTGATCGACCAGATGCCGCGCCCGTCCGACGAGGCCATCGCCGCCACCAAGACGATGTGCAACTACATCTGGAACACGTACGGCCGCTTCCCAGCCACGCTTGACCCGATGCTGATGACGGTCTGGTACCAGGCCCAGCACCTCGATCTCGACTTCTACAAGAAGTACTACCCGGCCGAGGTCATCCCGCCGCGCGTGGCCAACCACATGCGCGACTGGCACGGCCTGGGCTGCGACTGCTGCTGAACTGCTCGCCGCGCCGGAGGGGCATCGCCTCTCCGGCCGGTCAGCACCCAGCCACGAAGTCCAGCACGATCCGGTTGAAGGCCTCGGGGCCCTCTTGGAACGGCTGGTGCGCCTGGTTGGGCACGCCGATGAGCTGCGCTCCGGGGATCAGCGACGCAATCTGGTGCGAATGGCGCGGCGGGCAGATGATGTCCTCGTCGCCGTGGATGACCAGCGTCGGCGCGGTGATCGCGCCGAGTCGATCGCGCGTGTCGTGGTCGAGAATCGCGCGTGCCGTGCGCTGGAAGGCCTCGAGCTCCTGCGGATGCGGATGCTCGAGGAATGCCGCGGCGAACGCGTCGATGCGACCGTCCTCCCAGACTGCGTGCGAGTAGGTCGAGCCGAGGAAGTAGCGCAGGAACCGCTCCTCGTCGTCGGCGAGGCCCGCGAAGTAGATCGAGCTCTCGATGAAGTTGCGGAACAGCTGGTCCGAGTACGCCCACGAGCCGACGATGACCAGGCTGCGCACGAGGTCGGGGCGCGCGAGCGCCAGCTCCTGCGCGATCGCCCCGCCCATCGAGAAGCCCATTACGTGCGCGCGGCTGATGTCGAGCTCGTCGCAGAGCGCGATCGCATCGGCGGCCATGTCGCGCACGGTGAACTCGCCCTCGGGCAGCGATGAGCGGCCGACGCCGCGGTTGTCGATGACGGTGACGCGGTGCTGCTCGCTGAAGGAGCCGACCTGCGCGTCCCAGGCCGACAGGTCGTCGCCGAGTCCGCAGAGCAGCAGGACGTCATCCCCCTCGCCGTGCTGGAGGTAGTGCAGATCGACGCCGTTGACGTGTGCGTGGGGCATGGCGGAAGCCTAGCCCGCGCCGACGGCCGCGATGGCGGTGACCGCGGCGATCACGGTGATGATGCCGATCCACTGGCGCACACGCAGGCGTTCCTTCAGCACGACCATGCCGACGATCACGCCGACGGTCGCGAACTGGGCGGCGAGTACGCCGGCGACCGCGACGGGGCCGCGGTCGGCCGCGGCGACGTAGAGCAGCGAGGCGATTGAATCACCGATACCCCAGGCAGCGACGTTCTTCCAGTCGAAACGCGCGTTGGTCGTGACACCCATCTTCAGGCCGATCGGCAGCGCCAGGAGCAGCGCCACCACGCGCACGAGGATGAAGCCCCAGATCACGCCCACCTCGTCGGCGACCGGCGCCGCCATGGTGAGAATGCCGCCCCAGATCAGGGCGGCGAAGGCGGCGCGCATCGCACCGCTCGACTGGCCCTCCTCGCTCGTGCCCATGGCGGCGAGCACGACGCCGATCACGGCAAAGGGGAGCAGCAGCAGGATGCGGGTGTCCATTGACTCGCCGAGCAGGAGCGCGAACAGGGCAGCGACCGCGCCCTCGCAGGCGATCGTCGGCGCGACGACCGTCAGCTTGCCCTTCTGGAAGGCGCTGAAGCCCGCGAGGTAGCCGCCGAGCGTGAGG
>JBPCSK010000510.1:0-2270 GCA_051007275.1 Gaiellales bacterium
CGGTCGCCCCGCGTACGGCGGCCTCAGCGAGGGCGGGTGACGAGAGGCGCATGTCGTGGCCGATCGCGATCCGCTTGGCACGGAAGACCTCCACGTAGGCGCGGGCGATGCGGTACGCCCCCTCGGGATCGAACTGGTCCGGGACGATGCCACGGACGTCATAGGCCTTGAAGATGGATGCGTCGAGCGTCATGCCTCAGAGCGTAGCCATGCATCCCGCAGGAGACGCCACGTGTCGTCGAGGTGCTGCGCCATGACGCGCGTGTCGGCCAGCACCGGCATGAAGTTGTTGTCGCCGTTCCAGCGCGGCACGACGTGCAGGTGGAGGTGGCCCTCGATGCCGGCTCCGGCGGTGCGGCCGAGGTTCATGCCGGCATTGGCGCCGTGCGGCTTGAGCGTCGCATCAAGCACAACGAGGGAACGGTCGAAAAGCTCCCAGAGCTCGTTGCGCTCCTCTGCCCTGAGGTCGCCCGGCGAGGCCACGTGCCGGTACGGCGTGATCATCAGGTGCCCGTTGGTGTACGGATACAGGTTGAGGATCACGAAGCACGTCGCGCCGCGGTGCAGGATCAGCGCCTCCTGATCGTCGGCGCGCTGTGGTGCGGCGCAGAACACGCACTCCAGCGGGTCATGTCCGGACGCGCTCTTCACGAACTCGAGTCGCCACGGTGCCCAGAGCCGTTCCATGCCGGCAGCGTACCCGTGCGTCGCCGCGCCCGGTAGGCTCGGGGCGTGGCTCCCGTGCCTGACATCGACGCGCTCGCTGCCGCGTTTGCGGCGACACCGACGGCGCACCCGGCGGATGCGACTGCGAGCGTGATGGTCTGTCTGCGCGAGGGTCAGCGCGGCACGGAGCTCCTCCTGTGTCGCCGGGCCACCCGCGACGGTGATCCGTGGTCCGGACACGTTGGACTTCCCGGGGGCGGCGTGGATGAGCACGATCGTGACGCGCTCGACACCGCGGCGCGCGAGACGTTGGAGGAGGTCGGGTTCGACCCACGCGCGCACGGCCGCATCCTCGGCATGCTCGAGCCGTTGAAGCCGCGCACCTTCCCGATCACGATCGCCGCTTACGTCGCGCACATCACAGCGCCCGTGGAGCTGACGCTGTCAGAGGAGATCGCGGTAGCGTGGTGGACGCCATTTGTCGATCTGGAGTGGATCTCCGCGGAGGTTCCGGGCGCCCCGACGCGGGTCTCCGCGTATCGGCTCCCGCATCCCGAGGCGCAGGATGTCGTGCTCTGGGGGATCACGTACCGCCTGCTCGACAGGCTGTTCCGGGTCACGAACGCCGCGGCGTCTGCGGACTAGAATCGGCGCATGGAGCTGTACGAGCTGTTCGCTCAGGGACGCCAGCATCTCGCCGCCGGTGAGACCCGCGCCGCCATCCCCCCGCTCGAGCAGGCGCGCAACATCTCGCCGGGAACCGGGTCGATTCGCGAGGCACTGGCGATCGCCTACCTTCGCGCGCAGCGGTACAGCGATGCGCTCCCCGAGGCCGAGGCCGCCGTGGAGTGCGCCCCGAATGACCACTACGCCTACTACCTGCTGGGGCGCGCGCACCAGGGGCTTGGCGATCTGACCGCAGCTCGCGCCCAGTACAAGCTGGCCAATTGGCTCCGCCCCGGCGACGAGGCCTACGAGGCGGCCCTCGCTGCCGTCGCCTGATGTGAGCATTCACACGACCATCCGCGCGTGATTTCCCACGATGCGGGACAGGCTGCGATACGATCGCGCCATGCCGAAGACCTCCATTGAACCCTCGGGCAAGGCGGGCGAGGACACCTACGCCCGCATCCTCGCGACGACGACGTGGCTGATCGCGCGTGATGGCATCCGCGGCATGCGCATGTCGCACGTCGCTGCCGAGGCCGGGGTATCGAACGCGCTCCTGCACTACTACTTCGCGTCCCGCGAGGACCTCGTCAGCCGGGCCTTCGACGCCTACTACGCCCAGGAGAACGATCGTTTCGAGGCGCGTCTAGCTGTCATCGATCATCCGGTCACGCGCCTGCGCGCCGAGCTCCTGATGTCGCTGGAGGATCATCCCGACAATCGCCTCGACTGGATGCTCTGGCTCGAGCTGGCGCGCGACGCAATGCACGACGACGCCAGCCGCACGCTCTACCGCGCCAAGCAGGACGTCTGGGTGGAAGACGTGATGTCGCAGATCCAGGCGGCCAAGGACGCCGACCTCGTGCCGGCCTCGGTCGATACCCGATCGGCCGCACTGCGTCTGATGGCGCCCATGGAGGGATTCGGCTGGTACG
>JBPCSK010000511.1:0-3703 GCA_051007275.1 Gaiellales bacterium
ACGGTGGCGATCGAGTTCCGCGGCGTCTTCGCGCTGCCAGTGTTCACGCTGCTCGTCCTCAACGTGGGCAAGCTGCGCCTGCTGATCGAAAAGCGCCCGTACGCGCTGATGGGGCGCGGCGTCCTGATGATCGCGTCGTACACGACGTACTACCTCTCGCTGGCCGACCTGACGCTGGCGACCACGGTCTCGATCTGGTTCACCGGCCCGCTCTTCATGGTCGCCCTCTCACCGCTGATCGTGGGCGAGCGCCAGGGCTGGCGCCGCTGGATCGCCGTGCTCGTCGGCCTCGTCGGCGTCGTGGTGATTGCGCACCCATCCAACTCGATGTCGTGGGCGGTCGTCCTGCCGCTCGCCGCCGCCGTGTTCTATGCGATTGGTCAGCTGACAGCGCGGCGCATCGGCGGCGGCATTCCCGCGCCGGTGATCTCGTGGCACCAGAACTTCGTCTACCTCATCGCGTCGATCGGGTTCGCGGCGATCATCGCGCCCTTCGTGCAGGGCTACTCGGGCAGCGGCGCCGGCGCGTTCCTGATCCGGCCATGGATCGTGCCGACGGTGCACGACGCAGCGCTGCTCGGACTCTGCGGGCTGATCGCGGGCATCGGCAGCACGCTGATCGTCTTTGCCTACCGCACGGCTGGGCCCGGGGCGATCGGCGCGCTCGAGTACTCCGCGATGCTCTGGGCGATCCTCTGGGGGTGGGTGTTCTTCGACAACCTGCCGACGCCCCTGACGTTGGCCGGTGCCGCGCTGATCATCGCGAGCGGGATCTACGCGCTCACGCGCCCCGCACCGGCTCCGCACCCGCGGCGCTAGGTGCTCTGCCGAGCTTCCTGTGCGACGATTGATCCGGCTGGCGGGCGTGGAACGTGCGTACGCAAGACGTACGGCGAAGCCGGGCGTCAGTCGTGCGCACGTGGCACGTACGCCCGCAGCTGATCCCGATCAGGGCGTACGTGCCCAGTGCGCACGTCTGACGCCCGCGGCTACGCCGCGTACGTCATGCGTACGCACTGCTCACGCCCGCCACGGCGGGCCCACACGCACGCACCGAGCTGCCGCACAGGCTTGCGGGCGAAACAGCTAGGTCCTGATGGTTCGGCTGATCGCCGTGCCGAGCTTGCCGTTGACCTTCGGCGTGACGGTGACGCGCCACCGGCCCGTCGGCGCCTTGACGGTGCAGGTGATCGTCACGCCGACACGACGGCAGGTGCCCGCGCGCGTCGTCGTGCCCCTGACCGCCTTGATCGTGTAGGTCGTTCCGGCTTTGTAGACAAACTGCGCGCGGACGACGTCGGATGTCGTGTTCGTCGTCCACGCGCCGGATCCGGGTGGCGTCGCGGCAGCGGGCGTCGCTGGCGCGGCGGCTGACGAGACGGCGACGGACGGAATCGTGGGACAGGCGATCTCCGTGGCGGGCGCTGTGTAGGTGAAGGCGCCGACCGACGTCGTCGTGCCGCCGGGCGTGGTCAGCGAGACGGCGACCGTCCCGGCGGCGTGCGCCGGCGTCACCGCCGTCACCCGGGCGCCGCTCACCACCGTGAAGCTCGTCACGGGGAGGCCGCCCATCGCGACGTTCGACGTACCTGTCAGATCGGCACCAGTGATCGTGATCGTCGTCCCACCCGACGTCATGCCGCTCGATGGGCTCACCCCCGCGATCGTCGGCGGCGCGACATACGCGAAGGCCCCGGCGGAGCTCGTCGCACCGGCCGGCGTGGCCAGCGCGACTGCGACTGTGCCAGCCGCGTGTGCTGGAACCCTCGCCGTAACCTGGGTCGCGCTCACGACAGTGACGCCCGTCGCGAGCACGCCGCCGACGGTGACGCTCGACGTACCCGTCAGGTCGGCACCGGTAATCGTGATCGTGGTCCCGCCTGAAATCGCGCCGGACGAGGGGCTCACGCCGGTGATCGCGGGCGCTGAAGCTGCGTAGGCGAAGGCCGCGCTCTTCGTCGCCATCCCCGCGGGTGTAGCGACCTTCACGTCGACGATGCTCGCGGCACGGGCAGGCGTCACTGCGGTCACGGTGGTCGAATCGACCACCGTGAAATCCGTGGCGGCCACGCCGCCAATCGTCACGCCAGTCGCGCCGGCGAGGTTGACGCCGGTCACGGTGATCGCCGTCCCCCCGGCGACGGCACCCGTCGCTGGAGCGACGGTGCCGACCGTGGGCGCACCAGCGCTGCAGCCGTAGATCCGAGCGCTGTCGATGTACCAGCCATAACTGCCCGTCTCGTTATCGGTGGCCAGGCGGAAGCGGAACCTGACCGTCTGACCGGCAAGCGACGCAAGACTGATTCGCGTGGATACCGGCCCATTGCTCGAGGCGACAAATGCCTGGCGCCCCTTCAAGGGATTCAGATTTCCGGCGTGGTTGTCGAGCGTCCCGGAGTAGCCATTGACGGCAGTCAGCGTTCCGGCATCCGTCCAGGCTCCGCCGACGGAGTACTCCACGATGCCACCGTCGTAGGCGGCGTTCTGATTCGCTTCGAAGTCGTACCAATGGTCGAAGTAGAGGTACGACTCGCCCGCCGGAACCACAACACCGTCGGTCATCGCCATCGTGGAATCGCTGGGGACCGAGCTATCCACACCACGGGCATTTGTCGAGAGCCCGTTCGGCCCATGCATGCTCGTGCCGTCCGGGGAGGTCTGACTGCTGCCGTACCAGAGATTCACCGGGCCGAGGGTACGGCCGATCGTCCAGTTGGCGGCAGGGCCGCCGTCGAATCCGTCGTTGAAGACGTCGAGCGGCGCGCCGCTCGTGCAGTACGCGGGGACGGTCACGTTCGCCGGCTCCGTGCGCAATTCGGTGGCCAGCGTGGCCCGCGCGACCTGGGCGCAGTCAGCGCCGGTGAACCCGGCGGTGCCGAGCGTCACGAGCATCGAGCATGAGGAGTCGAGGGCCTTGGCGAGATCGCCGAAGTCAGAGGAGAAGCGCAACAGGAGTTCGGTCTGGTACCAGAGCCACGCGGACTTGGACAGACCGATCCCCGTGACCGTCTGCCCGTTGAACGCGCCCCCGTCGCTGATCAGGAACGCGGTCTTGTTGACAACGCCGCTGTTCGTGTGCACGCCGCCATAGTCGGCGCTCCCGGTAGCGTAGAACGGGCTCGATATCTTGTCCGGATCGTTGAAGGCCGGCGGGTTCTCCATGTCGCGGATTGCGCCGATCGGCAGGTCCTCGCCGATGAGCCAGCGGTTCGCGGCCGTATCCGCGGTCGCACCGCTACCGGGATTGCTGAGATCCACGAACTCGCCCATGATGTCGGACATCGCCTCGTTGATCGCCCCCGACTGATACCAGTAGACGAGCTGCGAGGTGTAGTCGGTCACGCCGTGCGTCAATTCGTGCGCCACGACGTCATCGGCCGTGGAGTAGGAGAGGCCGTAGACCATCTGGTCGCCGTTCCAGTAGGCGTTGTTCAACGGACAGCCACCCGCGCAGTACCGCACGGTCGAGACGATCGGCATGCCCGCACCGTCGATCGAGTCGCGCCCGAGCGCCGCGTAGAAGTCGTACGTGACGCCCGCGTAATCGTAGGCACCGTTGACATCGGCAATGAGGCTCTCCGCGCCGCCTTCAGTGCGGGCGTAGGCGGGCGAACAGGGGACCCTGGCGGTCGCATTCCCCGCATCGCAGACGTGCCGCACCTTCGCGGTGCGAATGAGATCCATGGACTGGACGATGTATCCG
>JBPCSK010000512.1:0-5579 GCA_051007275.1 Gaiellales bacterium
CGCCACCGCTGATCGATCGTGACGACCCGGTGCTCGTCGCGGTGCAGGCCGACATCGACCGTCTGCTGCCTAGCCTGCCCGGGCGCGCGGAGGACTTCTGGCTGCCGACGACCCGCGCCGAGAGCGAGCGCTGGCTCGCGGACTTCATCGAGCACCGTCTGGCGGGCTTCGGCCCGTACGAGGACGTCAGCGATCCGGACGATCCGTGGCTGCGGCACGCCACGATTGCGCCGATGCTCAACATCGGGCTGCTCGACCCGCTCGCGTGCATCCGCGCCGCGGAGTCGGCGTGGCGTGACGGCCGCGTGCCGCTCGCCTCGGCCGAGGGCTTCATCCGGCAGGTGCTCGGCTGGCGCGAGTACGTGAACGGCGTGTACTGGTGCGAGATGCCCGGGTATGCGGAGCGCAACGAGCTCGACGCGCACGCGCCCGTGCCACCGGCGTTGATCGGAACGGCCCGGACGGAGCTGGCGTGCGTGCAGCAGGTCGCGGACGTCGTCGAGCGCTTCGCCTGGACGCATCACATCGACCGTCTGATGGTGCTCGGCAACCTCATGCTGCTGCTCGGCACCGAGCCACACGCCGCCAATGCGTGGTTCCGCGAGCGCTTCGCCGACGGCTATGACTGGGTGATGCAGGCCAACGTGACCGGCATGGCGCTCCACGCCGACGGCGGGCTGATGGCGACGAAGCCCTACGCGGCGGGTGGCGCGTACCTCAAGCGCATGACCGGCCACTGCAGCGGCTGCCGCTTCGACCCGCGTCAGCGCACCGGCGGCGACGCCTGCCCGTTCACCACGCTCTACTGGGACTTCACCGCCCGGCACCACGCGCGCCTGGTCGCGAACCCGCGCACGGCGCAGGCGGCACGCGGCTGGAACCGTTTCGCGGCCGATGAGCAGGACGCGATCCGCGCCCGTGCCGCCACCGTGGCCGAGGGGATCCTCACCGGCACGCTGTGAGCGGCGGCGTATGCTGCCCCGCATGGAGGGCTCGCTGCAAGGTCGGCTGCTGATCGCCACGCCGTCGCTCGGCGATCCGAACTTCGCCGGCGCCGTCGTGCTCGTCGCCGAGCATGACGAGCAGGGCGCGATGGGCCTCGTGCTGAATCGCCCACTCGACGTCACCGTCGCGGATGCCGTGCCGATGCTGAGCGGCTTCGTTCGCGAGGCCGAGCCCGTGCACCAGGGCGGCCCGGTCCAACCCGAGGCCGTGATGGCGCTCGGAGACTTCGTCGATGGCAATCGCTCCGCCGCGATCGCCTTCGGCACCGTCGGGTTCCTGCCCGCCGACGCGGACGAGACGCTCGACCCCGCGACGGTCATCCGAGCGCGCGTCTTCGCGGGCTACGCGGGCTGGGGTGCCGGGCAGCTCGAGAGCGAGCTGGACGAGGAGGCCTGGGTCGTGATCCCCGCGCACATCGACGACTGCTTCACCGAGCACCCCGAGACGCTGTGGAAGCAGGCGCTGCGCCGCCACGGCGGCCACCTCGCGCTGTTCTCGCTCCAGCCGGACGATCCGTCGCTGAATTGAGCAGCACCACGGCAGAGCAGCGGATCCCGCGCCGGATCTCGCAGTGGACCCTGCGCCTGGCGTGCGGTCAGGCCGCGACGAGCGCGGCAATCCCGCTCAACGCGAGCGTGGGCGCGGTCGCGACCGCCGAGCTCTCGCACCACGCGAGCATGGCCGGCACGAGCGTCGGCGTGGCGATGCTGTCGAGCGTCACCGCACTGTTCGTCGCCGGGCGCGTCAGCGATCGCCACGGCCGTCTGCCCGTCTTGACGGCGGGCCTCGCGCTGCTGACGCTCGGCGCGGTGATCTGCGCCGTCGCGATCTTCACCTCGTCCTACCCCCTGCTGGTGCTCGGCACGATCGTGTTCGGCTGCGGGCAGGGACCGTCGATGATGCACCGCGCCGCTGCGGCCGATCTCTACCCGGTCGAGCAGCGCGCGCACGGCGTCGGCCTCGTCGTCTCGGCCGGCGCGATCGGCAGCATCATCGGCCCGCTGCTCGGCTCGGGCCTCGTCCTGATCGCCGGTGCGCTGAGCATCAAGGAGGCCGCCGCACCGTGGTTTCTCGTTCCCCTGACTGCGATCGTCGCGCTGGTGCTCGTGCGCGGCATCGCCGTCGATCCTCGTGACGTGGCGCGTAATCTCAACGAGTACTTCCCCGGCTCGCCCCCAGAGCCCGAGCACGGCGAGCCGCGCACGCGGCGCGAGCTGCTGGCGCTCAAGCCGGCGCGTGCCGCGATCACCTCGGCGGCGCTGATCCAGGCCGCGATGGTCGGCGTGATGGGCGTCACCGCCGTCGTGCTCCACCGCCATGGCATGAGCACCGCCGTCGTGGGCCTCTTCATCTCGGCGCACTTCCTCGGCATGTTCGGCCTCGCCGCGCCGCTGGGGAAGCTGACCGACCGCACCGGCCGGCGGCGGATGGTGCTCGCCGGCGTCGTAATCACCGGCATCGGCGCAACCGGCACGTCGCTGCTCGGCAGCAGCATCTTCATCCTGCCGTTCTTCTTCCTGCTGGGCCTCGGCTGGTGCGCCTCGTGGGTGGCGGGCACGACGATCCTGGCCGACATCACGACACCGCAGGAGCGCGGGCGCCTGACGGCCTCGAACGACCAGATCGTCGCGCTCTGCGGCGCGGCCGCGGTGATCAGCGCGGGCTTCGTGCTCGACCGCTTCGGCTTTCCCGCCGTGGGCATCAGCCTGACGGTGCTGCTGGCCCTCGGGCTGATCCCGATGCTGCGCTTGAAGGAGCCGCAGATCGGGGTGTACGCGGATTGACCGCGCCGTCCACTCCCGCCACACTCTCGGCATCGTGAGCGCGCATCCCGCAGTCGAGCTGGAGGGTCTGACCAAGCACTTCGGCCCCGTCACGGCCGTCGACGACATCAGCCTGTCGATCGCCGCCGGCGAGTTCTTCACGCTGCTCGGCCCGTCGGGCTCTGGCAAGACGACGACGCTGCGGATGATCGCCGGCTTCGACCAGCCGACGACCGGCCGCGTCCTCCTGCACGGCGAGGACGTGACGGAGCTCCCGCCCTTCGACCGCGATGCCAACACGGTCTTCCAGGACTACGCGCTGTTCCCGCACATGACCGTGCGCGACAACGTCGCGTACGGCCTCAAGGTCCGCGGCACGGCGAAGACCGAGCGGCGGGCCGCGGCCGAGGAGGCGCTCGAGCAGGTGCGCCTCGGCGGCTACGGCGATCGCAAGCCGTCGCAGCTGTCCGGCGGCCAGCGGCAGCGCGTCGCGCTGGCCCGCGCGCTCGTGCTGCGCCCCAGCGTCCTGCTGCTCGACGAGCCGCTCGGTGCGCTGGACCAGCAGCTGCGCGAGGAGATGCAGCTCGAGCTCAAGTCGCTCCAGCGCGACGTCGGCATCACGTTCATCCTCGTCACGCACGACCAGGGCGAGGCGCTGGCGATGAGCGACCGCATCGCGATCTTCGATCAGGGCCGCATCGTCCAGACGGGGACGCCGCGCGAGATCTACGACCAGCCGACGACCCGTTTCGTGGCCGACTTCGTCGGCGCTGCGAACATCCTGTCGGGCGCGCTCGCCGAGCAGCTGCTCGGCCATGCGGGCACCTGCACGATCCGCGCGGAGCACATCACCCTCGGCGCCGGTGAGGGCCTGCAGCTCGAGGGAACCGTTCGCGAGGTCGCCTTCATGGGCGCCTCGACCCGCATCCTCGTCGACGTGGCCGGCGGCGAGACCGTGATGATCGACCGGCCCAGCACGGAGACCGCCGAGCCGCTGCGGCTCGGAGACCGCACCACGCTCGTGATCGACCGCTCGCGCATCCGCGAGCTGGACCACGCACACGCACCACAAGGGGAGGACCAATGAGAAAGCTGATCGCACTGATCACGATCGCCCTCGTCGCCGCCGTCGCGGCAGCCTGCGGCGGCTCGTCGAGCTCGTCGTCGAGCAGCAGTGGAGGCGGCGACGCCAACGCGGGGCAGTTCACGCCGCCGGACGTGCCGATGCAGAAGACGCTCGGCGCGGGCGAGGGCGCGCTCAACCTGATCGCCTGGGCCGGCTACGCCGAGGACGGCTCGACCGACCCGGCCGTGGACTGGGTCACGCCGTTCGAGAAGAAGACGGGCTGCCAGGTCAGCACGAAGACGGCCAACACCTCGGACGAGATGGTCACGCTGATGAAGACGGGCCAGTACGACGGCGTGTCCGCGTCGGGCGACGCGACGCTGCGCCTCGTCGCAGCGGGCGATGTCGCTCCCGTCAACACCGACCTGATCCCGAGCTACGCGGACATCTTCGCGGACCTCAAGATGCAGCCGTTCAACTCGGTCAACGGCGTCGCCTACGGCGTCCCCCACGGCCGCGGCGCGAACATCCTGATGTCGCTGCCGGGCGTCGTGAAGCCCGCGCCGACCAGCTGGAGCGTCGTGTTCGAGAAGGACAGCCCCTACAAGGGCAAGATCACGGCGTACGACAGCCCGACGTACATCGCCGATGCGGCGCTGTACCTGATGAAGACCCAGCCCGAACTCAAGATCACGAACCAGTACGAGCTGGACGACACGCAGTTCCAGGCCGCCATCGACCTGCTCAAGCAGCAGCGCGCGAACATCGGCGAGTACTGGTCCGACTACACCAAGGAGCAGGCGGCGTTCACGTCGGGCGACTCCGTGGTGGGCACGTCGTGGCAGGTGATCGCGAACCTGCTGGCCGCCGACGGCGTCAAGGTCGATACGACCGTGCCCGAGGAGGGCGCCACCGGGTGGGCCGACACGTGGATGATCTCGTCGAAGGCGGAGCATCCGAACTGCATGTACATGTGGATGGACTGGATCGCCTCGCCCGAGGCGAATGCGCAGGTCGCGGAGTGGTTCGGCGAGGCGCCGGCCAACAGCAAGTCGTGCGACCTGACGAGCGACAAGTCGTTCTGCGACTCGTACCACGCAGCCGATACGGCGTACTGGAAGAACGTCTACTTCTGGACGACGCCGATCGCGCAGTGCGGTGATGATCGCGGGGCGACCTGCAAGGACTACTCCGCCTGGGTCCAAGGCTGGACCGAGGTGAAGGGCTAGAAGCGCGCCTCCGCCCGCCGGGTCGCTCCCGGCGGGCGGAACCGCCGCCCGTCCGATGGCCACGGCCGCGACACCCGTCCCGCGTCGGCGCGGGAGCTTCCTCTGGCGTCATCCGTACGCCCGCCTCGCGCTGCTGCTCGCCCTGCCCGTGGCGTGGCTCGTGTTCGTCTATCTGGGCTCGCTGATCGTCCTGTTCGTCAACGCCTTCTGGCGTCTCGACCCCTTCACCGCCGAGATCGTGCGCGAGTGGGGCTTCTGGAACTTCCAGACGCTCTGGGACGGCGAGGTGTACCGCACGATCGTCGTCCGTACCGTGTCCGTCGCGGCGATCGTCACCGTCGTCGACGCGATCCTCGCGCTGCCGATCGCCTTCGCGATGGCGCGCCTGATCCGTCCCGCCCGCCGCGCCGTGATGGTCGTGCTCGTGCTGCTCCCGCTGTGGTCGAGCTATCTCGTCAAGGTCTACGCCTGGCGGGTGATGCTCGGCGAGCAGGGCATCCTCAACAGCCTCCTCTC
>JBPCSK010000513.1:0-7286 GCA_051007275.1 Gaiellales bacterium
CCGCCTCGCCGCGTCGGGCACGCCGCGTGGACTCGCGGCGCTGCCGCCGCGCGACGGGCAATGGGTGCGCCCGCTGATCGACTGCTCGCGCGACGACGTGCGCCGCGAGCTCGCCGCAGGCATCCGCGTCTTCCTGCGATGCGATGCCGCGCAGCCCGTGCGCGACGTGGACGACGCGCACTGCGCAGCCGAGCTCGGCCAGCGTTACGACCAGCAGCGTGGAGTCGGCGCCGCCCGAGAGCATCGCGACGACGGGCGTGCCGGCGACCAGGCCGAGGGCGCCTGCGCGCTCACGGACCCGCTCGGCGACGCTACTGCTCACGCGCGGCGAGCCTCCCGGCGTACGTCGTGCCGACCTCGATGTACTTCGCGTGCAGCGCCTCGCGCGTGTCCTCATCACCGGCGGCCTCGGCCTCCGCCATGCCGCGCTTGATCTCGCGCAGACGCTCCTCGAAGCGCAGCACGACGACCTGCTCGCCCGACAGCTCGTCCTTGCGGTCGGCCAGGAGCAGCAGCCGCGGACGCCACAGCGGCGCGAGGCGGGCGAGCTCGTCGTGGTCCGGCAGGGCGGCATCGAGCGCGGCGAGCGCGGCAGGGGCATGCGCCTTCAGCGCGTCCTGCGAGAACGGTGCGAACGGGTCGTCCGACAGTGCCGCCACGATCGCCTCGCGCACCGCCGGAGCAGAGAAATCCAGCGGCGAGCCCTCGGCGCCATGCACGGCAAGGCGCACGGTGCCGGCCTCGAAGGCATGCGAGTCGAGGTCGACGATGATGGCTCCGTTGCGGGATTCGACGGTCTGGCTCATCGGGCGTCAGTCTTGCAGGTGTTGCAGCGCGTCACGGAACGCACGTAGGATTGCCGTATGGAGGGAACGCTCGCAGACCAGGCGATGACGCGCATCTTCGGCGTGGCCAAGCCGCTGATCGGCGTGGTGCACCTGCTCGCGCTGCCCGGATCGCCGGCCTTCGATCGCGTGGCGGGCATGCGTCCGATCGTGGAGGCGGCCAGGCACGACGCGCTCGTGTGTCAGGAGGCCGGGGTCGACGCCATCCTCTACTGCAACGAGGGTGACCTGCCGTACCGCGTCGAGGTCACGATGGAGCAGTCGACCGCGATGGCCGCTGTGATCGGCGAGATCGAGCCCGCGCTGCAGGTCCCAATCGGCGTCGACATGCTCTGGGATCCGTTCGCCACGCTCGCCGTCGGACGCGCCGTCGGCGCGCGCTTCGTCCGCGAGGTCTTCATCGGCGTGTACGAGTCCGACATGGGGCAGCTGCGGCCCGATCCCGGCGCCGCGTTCTCCTATCGCCACTCGATCGGCGCCGACGACATTGCGGTGCTGACCAACCTCACCCCCGAGTTCGCCTCGCCGCTCGGCTCCCGCACCGTCGCCGACCGTGCCCAGGGCGCGCGCTTCTTCGGCTGCGAGGCCGCGCTCATCTCGGGCCCGCGGGCCGGCTCGGCGTTTCGCTTCGCCGATCTCGAGGAGGCCAAGGCCGCCTGTCCGGATCTGCCGGTGCTCGCCAATACCGGCGTCCGCCACGATACGGCGGAGCGCATTCTCGAGACGGCCGACGGCATCATCGTCGGCACGTCGCTGAAGGTCGACGGCAAGACGGCCAACCGCATCGACCTCGATCGCGCGCGCCGCATGGTCGACCTCACCCGGGTCGCGCGCGAGCATCATCTCGAGCGCATCGCCGAAGCGCGCGTCTGATTCCGCTCGCTGATCCCCGCGGTCTGCGCGCCGCCGCGGTGCGAAGGGAACGCTGATGGAGTACTGGACGAGCGTCGCCAATCAGCACAGCGAGTACTGGCTCTCGCCGGCCAATCCCGTGCTGCCGCCGACCCCTGCCTCGGCGGAGGGGATCGCGGAGGCGTACTGGACGAGCCTGCAGGCATCGCTGCGCGGCGTCGTGCGGGCCGAGGGCGATGTCCTGGGTCCGATCCGGCTGCGCGTCGCTCGGACCGGCGTGACGATTCTCGCCTTCGCGCCGGCGATCATCGAGGAGGACGAGGGCGGCATCGAGATCGCCTTTCCGATCGTGGGTGGCGCCGCGTGCTCGGCTGCCGCAGGCGAGCTGCGGCTGATCGCCCGGGTCGCCGGCGATCGCGTGCAGCTCGGCGTCGTCGTGGACGGGTACCGCCCGCGCTTCGAGAGTCTGCGCGTCACGAGCTTCCCGATTGCCGCGCCGTACACGCTCACGCAGCACCTCGTGCACGGCTGGGTGACGAAGCGCAGCCTGCGGCAGATCGCCCGCGTGATCGATCCCGTGCCCGTGGCGCCGCCGTCGCTCGATACGGCCGGTCGGCTGACGGGGCTGCGGATCGGCGTCGTCGGCGCGTCCGGGTACATCGGCCGTCGCCTCGTGCCCGAGCTGCGCGATCAGGGTGCGCAGGTGCGCGCGATGGTTCGCCGCCCGAATGCCGACCTGGAGCGGGTCGCCGGTATCGAGGTCGTGCAGGCCGATGCGCTCGACCGCGAGTCGCTCGACCGCGCCTTCGCGGACCTCGACGTCGTCTACTGGCTCGTCCACTCGATGGGTGCCGGCGGTGATTTCGCCGAGCTCGATCGCGTGGCCGCGCGCAACGCCGCGGGTGCCGCAGCCCAGGCCGGCGTGCACCAGATCATCTACATGAGCGGCCTCGGCGATGACGATCCCGCGCTCTCGCACCACCTGCAGAGCCGCCACGAGACGGGACGAATCCTCGCCGAGGGCGCCGTGCCCGTCACGACGCTTCGTGCCGCCATGGTCGTTGGGCAGCACAGCGCCTCGTTCCAGATGATGCGCGACCTCGTTCACCGGCTGCCGGCGATGGTCACGCCGCGTTGGGTGACGACGCGGTCCCAGCCCATCGCCTTTGCGGACCTGCGCGACTACCTCGTCGGGGTCTGTTCGCTGCCGGAGGCGTATGGGCGCACGCTCGATGTCGGCGGGCCGGACATCCTCACCTTCCAGGAGATGATGGAGCGCGTGGCGATCCTCGCCGGTCGCCGCAAGCCGGTCATCCTCCCGGTCCCCGTCCTGTCGCCCGAGCTCTCGTCCCTGTGGTGCGGTCTCGTCACCGAGGTCGACACCAACATCGCCCGTCCGCTCGTCGAGGGGCTGCGCAACGAGACGATCTGCCTCAACGACGACATCCTGCGCCTCGTGCCGAAGGAGCGCATCTCCTTCGACGACGCGGTCCGCCGCGCCCTCCAGGGCGTGCCGCTGCGCTACTGACCCGACGGCGCCGACGGCGCATCCGTCAACGGGCGACCGACTTCCGATTGGGGTCAGACCCCAATCGGAAGCTGATTGGCGTCAGTCAAACGGCCAGAAGAGGCAGTCGATGCCGCGACGGAGGCGCCGCGCGTGCAGGCGAAAGCGCCAGCGGCCGTAGCGCTTGCGATTGGGGCCGAACACGACGAGGCCGACGCGTCGCGATTGGGCCACGCCGATCGTCGCCGAGATCGGGCGCGGCGAGTTGTAGACGAGCATCTGCGCCTTCGCCCCGGCGGCACGCGCGACGGCGAGGATCTCCCTGATCTGCTCGCGCACCACGGGGTCGCCCATCGTGCGGCGGGCCGCCGCGTTGGCGTTGCCGACCGGCAGCTGCACCCCGAGACAGACGAGGAGCTCTGAGTTCGCCTCGAGTGCTGCCTCGATCGCCATCTCGATCGCGGTCTCGTCGAACCCGATGTCGAGGGACACGAGCATCACGGGCCGGCGCTCGCTCTGCTCCGGGGCGAGCAACGGCGCCGGAGCGCGGTCGCGAACCCCCGTGCTCACTTGCGGGTGGGTGCGACCGTCGGCGTGTACAGCGTCGTGGCCTTGCGCATCATCCGCTTCTTCTGAAACGGCAGGAAGAGGCCATACCAGGCGACGCCGCCCACGGCCGCGAAGGCAACGAGGCCCCAGAGCTGGAACAGCACGGCGCCGAGCAGGCCCGAGAGGCCGACCACGCCGATGCCCGCGCGCGACAGGTACTTGAACTGACGCTGGATGCGGGTGGCCAGCAGGTTGAAGCTCGCCAGCTCCTTGCCCGTGTCGTACGCGAGCCCGCAGCCCGTGCAGCGGATCACGTCGCCTGCCCGTCCGCGGGTCTCAACTCCGCACTCGCATTTGACGACGATCGGTGCTTGGCCCATGTGTCCATTGTGGACCTCCATCTAGGCAAACGCAATGAATGGGGCTACACTCGCCTGTAATCCCGGGTGCCAAGCCGGGGAATCCCAGTAGGAGAGCTGGGGGAGAGAAGGAGGAGACATGCCAGGAGCGGAGGTATCGCTCGACGAAGTCGGTCTGATCAAGACCATGAAGTGGTACGACGGGTTCGTGATCGGACTCGCCGGCCCGGGGTTCATCCTCGCGGGCATCTGGGGATCGACGGAGACGCTCGGTCCGGTGTGGGCGGCGACCATCTGGTTCCTGTCCGCTCTGGTCGGTGGCCTGTCGGCCTACATCTACGCCGAGCCGGCGACGATGTTCCCCGACAAGTCCGGCGGCATTTCGATGTACGCCAAGGAAGGCTGGCGCCAGCACTTCTCGCTCGCCGGCCCGATCGCGACGTTCGGCTACTGGTTCGCCTGGTCGTCCGTGCTCGCGATCTACGGCGGCATCATCGGCACCCTGATCCTCTCGCGCTTCGCGCCGGAGAAGCTCGTGCCGGTGTATCACGTGCTCTTCGTCGACGTCACGTGGCCTCGCCTGATCGGCGCGGTCTGCATCCTCGCGTGCTTCGTGTTCAACTACTCGGGCATGCGTCCCGCAGTGTGGTTCTCGTACGCGACGGGCATCATGATGGTGCTGCCGGTGGCGGCTCTTGCGATCATTCCGATCCTCAAGGGCCAGCTCACGAATGGCAACATCGAGTGGGCCTGGAACACGACGGTCATCAACGAGAACGTGTCGTTCTACGGCGGCACGCCGAACATGTTCAACGCCATCATCCTCGGCATCGTGTGGTTCTGGGTGATCGCGTGGTCGTCCTACTTCCCCGAGGCTCCGGCCACGTTCGCGCCTGAGTACCACGACACGAAGAACGACACGCGTCTGGCACTCGTCTCGACGGCGATCATGGGCGTGGTCCTCTCGACCCTGCTGCCGCTGACGGTTGTCGCGGTCATGGGCCTGGATCGCATCTACGAGGACGCGACGTACATCGCGTTCCTGACGACGGCGCTCGACGAGACCGTCGGCTCGGCCCTCGGTGCCGTCTTCACCGTCTTCCTGTGCGCTGGACTGCTCCTGTCCATGAACACGGCGACGATGGACGGCTCGCGTGCCCTCTACGGCATGGCCAAGGACGGTCTGACCATCCGCTGGCTCGGCAAGCTCAACGATAAGAACGTGCCGGGTCGCGCGATGGCGCTCGACATGCTGTTCAACCTCTGCCTGCTGTTCTTCGCCCCGACGCTGCTCTTCACGCTCGTCGCCGGCAACATCGGGTACGTGCTCGCGCACATCCTCGCGCTCTCGGGCGTGCTCCTGCTTCGCAAGGATCGGCCCGATTGGCCGCGTCCGCTCAAGCTGGGCAAGGAGTGGATCGCAATCGCGTGGGTGTGTCTGATCGTGAATGTCGGCGCATCGATCGTCGGCATCATCTGGATGAAGTACACGGGCTACCTGATCAAGGGCGAGGATGTGACGGGATACTTCCCGGCTGCGATCGCCGTCGGCATCGGGGTGCTCGTGGTCGCGATCGTCGGCTTCATCGTCGGTCAGAAGCAGGCTGGCAAGAAGTTCTCGTTCAGGGATCCGTCCGACGAGAAGCCGGCTGCGCACGTGTACGAACTGATGGGCCAGTCCGCGCCTTCGGGCGACTAGTCCAGCTCTCCTCGACGGGCCCTCGGGGTCGGCTTCGGCCGGCTCCGGGGGCCCGTTTTGGTTTGTGCGGGCATCCCGAGCGGGTTCACCTTTGCGTTGGGGTCAGTCACCAATGCAAAGCTGAACCCGCTCGGATTCCTTTGCCGGGCGAAGGTTGTCCACTACGCTCCTGCCATCACGATCTCCGGGGAGGGGATGGCATTGGCGACGTATCCGGGCGCATTCATCAATGGCGCATGGCAGGACGGCAAGGGCGCGGAGTTCGAGGTGCGCAATCCGTACGACGACAGTCTCGTCGGCACGGTCAATGCCGCGACGAGCGAGCAGCTCGAGGCGGCGGTCGAGGCCGCCGCGGCCGCCTTCCCCGCCTGGCGTCGCACGCCCCTGATGCAGCGTGTGGACATCTGCCGCAAGGCGCTCGAGATCTGCCTCGAGCGCGCCCCGGCGATCGCGGAGATGATCACGCGCGAGACGGGCAAGACGATCCGCGAGGCCGAGGAGGAGATGGTGGAGTTCACCGTCGACCACTTCCGCCGAGCCTCGGAGGACGTCATCCGCTACCGCGGCCAGGTGCTGCCCTCGACGCAGGAGCGCAATGGCAGCAAGCGGATCATGGTCACGCAGGAGCCGATCGGCGTCGTCGCCGCGGTGTCGCCGTGGAACTTCCCCGTCGATATCGCCGGCATCCCGATCGTGTACGGCCTCGCGCTGGGCTGCACGCTGGTCTGGAAGGCGTCGGAGATCGCGCCGATCTGCGCGAACATGTTCGTCGACGTCCTGCATGAGGCGGGCTTCCCGGCCGGCACGATCAACCTCGTGCACGGCTATGGCGACATCGGCGCCGAGCTGGTCGCGCACGACAAGGTCGGCTCGGTGGTCTTCACCGGCTCGGTCACGACGGGCGAGAAGGTCGCGAGCGCCGCGGGGCTGAAGAACCGCGTGCTCGAGCTGGGCGGCAATGGCCCGCAGATCGTGCGCGCCGACGCCGACCTCGAGCATGCCGCCGATGCGGCGATCACCGGCTGTTTCTATCTCGCCGGCCAGTGCTGCACCGCAGCGGAGCGCATCCTCGTGCATCGCGACGTGCAGGATCGCTTCGTCGAGCTGCTGACGGAGCGCACGAAGGCGCTCAAGGTCGGCGATCCGCTGCAGCACGACACCGACATGGGGCCGGTGGCCACCGACGCGAACCTGAATCGCACGAAGGAGCACGTCGCCGACGCGGTCGCGAAAGGCGCGACGGTCGTCTACGGCGGTGGCGCCGAGGGTCGCCTGCACGAGCCGACGATCATCGTGGGCGTCACGAGCGACATGCGCATCGCGCAGGAGGAGACGTTCGGCCCGGTCGCGCCGATCATCACGTTCGACACGGACGACGAGGCGATCCGCATCGCCAACGAGACGGAGTTCGGCCTCACGGCCGCGGTCTTCACCGAGGATCTCCGCACCGCGTGGCGCTACGCCGAGGAGCTGTG
>JBPCSK010000514.1:0-1289 GCA_051007275.1 Gaiellales bacterium
ATCGCCGAGATCCCCGACGGCGCGACGATCATGGTCGGCGGCTTCGGCCTCGTCGGCGCGCCGCTGACGCTGATCGATGCGCTCGTCGAGCACTCCTCGGCGTCGGAGCTGACCATCATCTCGAACAACACCGGCGAGCCCGGGCGCGGGCTCGGCCTGCTGCTGCGGCAGGGGCGCATCAGGAAGGCGATCGCGTCGTTCTTCACGTCGAATCCCGAGGCGGTCGAGGCCGCGATGAGCGGCGCGATCGAGTACGAGCTGCTGCCGCAGGGCACGCTCGCCGAGGCGATCCGGGCCGGCGGCGCGGGCATCGGCGGGTTCTACACGCCGGTCGGGGCGCGCACCGAGCTCGCAGCCGGGCATGAGGAGCGCGTCATCGACGGCGTGCCGCACATCCTCCAGGCGCCGCTGCGGGCAGACGTGAGTCTCGTCTACGCGACGTGGGGCGACGAGCTCGGCAACCTGCGCTACCGCCGCACCGCCCAGAACTTCAATCCCGCCATGGCGAGCGCCGGTGCGCTGACGATCGCCGAGGTCGCGGAGTTCCGTCCCGTCGGCGGCTTCGAGCCGGAGGACATCCACACCCCGCACCTGTACATCGACCGGCTGGTGCAGCGCACGCTATCGCTCGCCGACGTGCAGGGGGCAGGCGCATGAGCGACGCACGCGATGTGATCGCCGCCCGCGCGGCCCAGGAGCTGCATACCGGCGAGGTCGTGAACCTCGGCATCGGCATCCCCAACCGCATCCCCGGCTTCCTCGACCCGGACGTCGAGATCTTCCTGCACACGGAGAACGGCCTGATCGGCGTCGGCCCCCGCCCCGCCGACGGCGAGGTCGACCTCGAGCTGATCGACGCCGGCAAGAAGCCCGTGACCCTGACGCCCGGCGCCGCCGCCTTCGATTCCGCCGCGTCCTTCGCGATGATCCGCGGCGGCCACGTCGACACCGTCGTGCTCGGGGCGCTCGAGGTCTCCGAGACCGGCGACATCGCCAACTGGAAGATCCCCGGCGGCAAGGCGCTCGGCGTCGGCGGCGCCATGGATCTCGTGACCGGCGCCCGGCGCGTGATCGTCACCATGACAGCCACCACGCCCGAGGGCGAGCCGAAGCTCCTCCCCGCCTGCACCCTCCCCCTCCCCGCCGCCGGCGTCGTGAAGGTCGTGATCACCGAGCACGCGGTCTTCCGCCTGCTCGACGGCAAGCTCGTGCTGACGGAGCTGCTCGACGGCGCGACGGAAGCGCAGGTCGCCGCCGAGACGAGCGCGCAGTATCGCGTGCAGCTGGTT
>JBPCSK010000515.1:0-3056 GCA_051007275.1 Gaiellales bacterium
CGTCGAGGAGATCAACATGTACACCGATACGCCGCGCGACATCGTCGGCCAGGTGTACGACACGGCGCGCTACGGCGACTCGCCGATCGGCCGGCCGATCATCGGCACGAAGGAGACGGTTCGCGCGGCGACGCGCCAGACGTTCCTCGACTACCTCGGCGCGTGGTACCGGCCCGAGCGCATCGCGATCGGGCTCGGCGGCAACGTCTCCGACGCGCTGCTCGCCGACGTGCGCGAGCGCTTCGGCGCCCTGCCGGCCGAGCCCACGCCGGCCCTGCCCGAGACGGTCATCCCGGAGATCACCGAGCCGCTCGTCGCGATCGAGCGTCGCGATGGCGACCAGGCGCACATCGTGCTCGGCGTCGACGGCATGCGCTCGAACGACGCGGACCGCTACGCGATGGCGGTCTGGCAGGCCGTCATCAGCGGCGGCATGTCGTCGCGCCTCTTCACCGAGGTGCGCGAGCGCCGCGGCCTCGCGTACTACGTCTTCGGCCGCAACGCCGCCTACACCGACACGGGCTCGTTCGCCGTCCAGGCCGGCGTCGACATCAACCGCGCGAATCTGGCCGTCGAGGTGATCGCGCAGGAGCTGCGCCGCATGGTCGACGAGCCGATCCCCGCCGAGGAGATCCAGAAGGCCAAGCGCTACCTGATCGGCCACACGGTCCTGAACCAGGAGGACCCGAGCGGGCGCATCTTCTTCGGCCTGCGTCGCGAGCTGCTCGACGGCGGCTGGGTCGACCTCGACACCGTCATCCGGGGAATCGAGTCGGTCACGCCCGAGGATCTGCAGCGCGTCGGACGGCGCGTCGTGACGCTCGACCACGCGGTGCTGGCGGGCGTCGGTCCGCTCGACGATGTCGACGGCCTGCGCGCCGCGCTCGGCGCCTGACCCCGGATACAGTGGTGGGCATGGCTCTGCATGAGGAAGTCGCGGGCGTCTTCGCCCGCATGGACGCGCTGATCGACGAGCTCGCCGGCGATGGCGTCCGCATCGATCCGCACACGCACCTCGGCCTCGACGAGGACGGGATGTCGCAGACGCTCGACGAGCTGATCGCGCACCTCGATGCGCACAGCATCGCGAAGGCGGTGACCTTCCCGCTCCACGATCCGGACCGCGGCGAGAACTACACGGTGCCGAACGACCGCGTGCTCGAATGGGCTGCCGCGTCGAATGGCCGCGTGGTCCCCTTCTGCCGCCTCAACCTGACTGGCGATCCGCTGGCCGAGGCGCGTCGCGCGATCGCCGCAGGTGCGCGCGGCATCAAGCTGCATCCGCGCGCGCAGGCCTTCAGCGTCGATGACGAGCGCCTCACCCCCGTGTTCGAGATCGCGGCCGAGCATCGCCTGCCGATCCTGATCCACGCCGGCCGCGGCATGCCGCCGATCGGCGAGGCGCTCGCCACCGCGGCGGAGCGCAATCCGGACGCCACGCTGATCCTCGCGCACGCCGCGATCGTGGATCAGGATCGCATCGCCTCGCTCGTCGCGGGTCGCCCGAACGTCGTCTTCGACGCCTCCGCGTGGAGCCCGATCGACCTCCACGGTCTGCTCACGCGCGTCCCGCCGGAGCAGCTCGTCTGGGCCTCCGATCTGCCGTACGGCACGATTCGCGAGAGCCTCTTCGCAACGCTCGCCGTGCTCTGCGAGATCGGCGCTGACATGAAGACCCGGCAGGCCGTCCTCGGCGGCACGATGGAGCAGCTGCTGCGCGGCGAGCATCCGACCCTGTCGGCCACGCCAATCGCGCCGCGCGATCGCGTCGTCAACCTGGCCCGCCAACGCCTCGGCGGGTACCTGACCGCGATGCTGCCGATGATCTGGCAGCGCCGCCCCGATTACGTCGGCCACTTCGGCCTCGCCGCGGCAGTCTGCCGCGATGAGGAGGAGCCGCTCGGCGGCATCGGCGACCTGATTCGCATCGCCGAGCGCCGCTGGGATCAGGCGCTCGCCGGCGGTGATCGACCCACCCTCGAGGATGTGCGCGAGACGTTCGAGATCGTCCTCGCCGCGTGGGTCCTCGCCTACTCGCCCGCCACCCAGGCGCGCTGGAACGAGCTGTCCGCATGATCGCCACCATCGTCCTGGCCGCCGGCCGCTCTGAGCGCTTCGGTTCCCCCAAGCTGCTCGCCGAATGGTGGGGTCGCCCGCTCGTCGAGCGCGCGCTCGAGATCGCACCGCCCGGCCCGCGCGTCGCCGTGATCGGCACGCACACGGCGAAGCTGCTGCCGATCTTCCAGGCGCATGGCTTCCAGTGCGTGCGCAACCCGAAGCCGGCGCAGGGCCAGTCCTCGTCGCTGCGCCTCGCGCTCGACGTGATGCCCGCGCAGGTCGACGCCGTGCTCGTGCTGCTGGGCGACGCTCCGGCCGTCCCACCGATCGTCGTCGATCGCATCCTCACCGAGTACCGCCGCCTCAACTGCGCCGTCACCGCCGAGTTCGGCGACCGCACCGCGCCGCCGATCGTGATCCCGCGCGCCGACTGGGACAAGATCGCCGCCACCGGCGACAATCCCGGCCAGGCGCTCGAGCCCGTCGCCATCGACATGAGCGACCTGCTCGAGGGCGACGAGGACGTCGACACGCCCGAGGACCTCTTCGCCCTCGCCGCCCGCCGCGCCCGCGTCGAGCTGCTCGAGCCGGCCGATCAGTCCATCCTCGACGCCCGCCTCGACGATCCCGATCCGTTCGCCGTGCGTCTGCGCCGCCGCAACACGGCCGGCTCCGAGCGCCTCGCCGTCACGCCCCTCGCCCTCGAGAAGCTCGCCATCGAGCACTTCCGCGGCACCGAGGTGATCGCGCGCGTCGGCGACGAGTACGTCGCGCTGCTCGGGTGACGACGCGAAGGCCTTGAGGTGGCTCGGTCCGCAAGGACCGATTCACCTCAAGGTCATCGCGTCGCCTGGTACGAACGCCCCATTACCCGAACGCCACTACTGGCGAGGCTGATCCACCAAGGCGCCGAGACCACCTCGCGGTTTATCCACCGAGCCAACGCCACTGCGCTCGCACCCGATCAACCCAGGCGACGGGATCACCTCGAGGTGAAT
>JBPCSK010000516.1:0-2012 GCA_051007275.1 Gaiellales bacterium
TCGACGAGCGAGAGGCCCGACTTGGTCGGCGGGCCGTCGGGATCACCGGTCAGGCTCATCCAGCCTGCCATGCCCTGCGCGATGTAGTCGTAGCCGCCCTCGGCCGCGCGCGGGCCCGTCATGCCGAAGCCGGTCAGCGACGCGCAGACGATCGCGGGGTTGAGGTGCTTGAGGTCGTCGTACAGGATCTTCAGCTTCGCCGGCCCGTCGCCGCGGAGGTTCGAGAAGACCGCATCGGCGTGGGGGACGAGGCGCTCGAACGTCGCGCGGCCCTCGGGCGTGCGCAGCTGGATCGAGATCGACTCCTTGTTGTGGCAGAACGTCTCGAAGAAGAGCGAGTCCTCGCCCTCCTGGAACGGCGGCACGTAGCGGCCGATGTCGCCCTTGCTGGTCGGATCCTCGATCTTGATGATGCGGGCGCCGAGGTCGGCCAGATGCACCGTGGCCCAGGGCCCGGCGCCGTACTGCTCGACGGCGAGGATGGTGACGTCTTCGAGTGGTCTGCGCATGAGCGAGAGCGTACCCGGAAACGTGCACCGAGAGAAGGATTCAACGACGCCGCATCATCTGCAGCAGTATCCGCTGCACCCTGTGCTGCGCCTGTGGCATACTCCGGCCATGGCACGCATCACCATCACGATCGCCGAGGAGCTCTCGCAGCAGATCGAGCAGCAGCCGGACGAGCTCGATCTCGACCCAACGCTCTCGCAGTCGCGGCGATTCGCGATGCTCGTCGAAGAGGCCGTTGCTCGTCGGCGCGCCCTCCGTCTCGAGCGCGAGCGACACGCTGCCTACGCAGAGCAGGCGGCCGATCCGGCACACGCTGCCTCAGTGGGCGAGCTCTTCGAGCTCGCCCTGGCCGGCGGGTTGCTGCAGACGACCTGATGCTCCAGCGGGGCACGCTGCATGCGCTCGAAGGAACGGCTGCGCGCGCAGTCGTGATGACACGCGACGCTTGGAATCTGCGTATGTCCTCAGCCGGCATGGTGCCGCTCGCATCCGCGGCGGCCAATCACGGGCTCCTGACGCCACTCGGCGAGGGCAGCGGCTTGGCGTTTGACATCACGCGCCTCGTCTCGGTGCCGCATGGCAGGATCGGCGAGGCGCTCGCTGTCATCGATGACGACGTGCTGCGTGGAATCGAGCGCGCCGCGAGCGCCCTGCTCGACGCGGAGCGGATGCTCGCTGAGCCGCCGCGTGCCACGCGTCCGCCGCCTGGTCCGATTGACTACCCACGCTGTGGCGAGATCTACTACATCGCCGGTGAGCGCATCGGTGATGAGGCAAAGCGGTATCTGGTGGTCTCCAACGATCGGTGGAACCAGCGGCGAGAAACCGTGCTGGTCGTCCGGACGACCACGCAGACGAAGCGGCCCTTCGTGGAGTTTCCCGTGATCCACGACGGCGCGGCGCAGGTCGCCTGCGGCGAGCTCACCGCGATTCCCGCTGCGGCAGTGGAGCTGCGCGAGCGTCCGCCGGGCAGACATCGCGTTGGGCTCTCGGACCTCGCCGGCGTGCTGCGCGGGTGCTCCCACACGCACGTGCTGCGCGACTACCTCGATCCGTTCGACGTCGAGGTCGCCAACGGGAGCGGATAGGTCGGAGAACGAGAAAAGGGGCGACGGCGCGAGCCGCCGCCCCTCGTCTCTGCGTTCCTAGCGGCGGGTGGCCGCCTTCTTGCGCTTCGGCTTGGCCGCCGCCTTGTGCGGCGACACGGCCATGCGGTGCGGCAGCTTGACCAGGGAGAGCAGCTCGCCCTGGAAGGTGCGACCGCGCTGCTTGAGCAGCTTGGCGCGCAGCTTCTTCGTCGCCGCGACGTCGATCGCGAGCGTCTTCGGGTCGACGACGACGCCGTAGGCCTCACGCGCCAGCTCGACCGAGGTGAAGTCGTCGAGGATGTCCTCGACGACCAGCTTCGGGTCGCGCTTGAGCGGGTTGCCGTAGCCACCGCCGTTCGGCTCGATCAGCTGGATCGCGTCGCCGGCCTCGCACATGAGACCGGTCACCTTCGC
>JBPCSK010000517.1:0-1134 GCA_051007275.1 Gaiellales bacterium
CATCCGCGCCACCAACATCCTGCTGGCCGGACGCACGTTCGTCATCGCCGGCTATGGCTGGTGCGGCCGCGGGCTGGCAGAGCGCGCGCGCGGGCTCGGTGCGCACGTGATCGTCACCGAGGTGGATCCGCTGCGCGCGCTGCAGGCCGCGATGGATGGCTTCCGGGTTGCGACCATGGACGAGGCGGCGCCGCTGGGTGACGTGTTCTGCACCGCGACGGGCGACAAGGACGTCATCCGCGGGGAGCATTTCGATCGCATGAAGGACGGCGTGATCGTCGCCAACACGGGGCATTTCAACGTCGAGCTCGACCTCGCTGCGCTGCGCGAGCGCGCCACCGCATCGAGCTCGCCGCGCCCCTCCGTCGAGCAGCTCATCCTCGCCGACGGCCGCACCATCAACCTGCTGGCCGACGGCCGGCTCGTCAACCTGTCGGCCGCCGAGGGGCACCCGGCCTCGGTGATGGACATGAGCTTCGCCAACCAGGCGCTCTCGGTGGAGTACGCGGTGCGCAACGCCGACACGCTCGAGAAGCGCGTCTACGTCGTCCCGCCAGTGATCGACGAGGAGATCGCGCGGCTCAAGCTCGCGTCGATGGGCATCGCGATCGACACGCTCTCCGACGAGCAGCGGCGCTATCTGAGCAGCTGGACCGAGGGGACCTAGGGCGGTCTCGGCGTGACGCTCGCGCCCACCGACATCATCCGACTGGAGCCGGGCGCCGTCGTGGTGCTCGATCAGACGCGGCTGCCGCAGGAGCAGCGCGAGCGCCGCTGCGCCTCCGTGGCGGAGCTGGTGGACGCGATCATCGTGCTGGCGATCCGCGGCGCGCCCGCGCTCGGCGTGGCGGGTGCCATGGGCGTGGCGCTGGCCGCCGAGCAGGCGCCCGACGCGCCCGAGGCCTTTCGTCGATCCGTGCTCGCAGACGCGGCGATCCTCGCCGCGGCGCGCCCGACGGCGGTCAATCTCGCCGTCGGCGTGCGGCACGCGCTCGAGACGGTCGCCGCTGCGTGGGACGAGCCGGCCCGCCGCGTGCACCGCGCGGATCACGCCGAGCGCCGTGCCGTAGCCGCCGGTCGCCAGCGCCCCGGCATTGCAGATCGTGCAGATGCGCGCCCCGTCGCCGAACAGCG
>JBPCSK010000518.1:0-12020 GCA_051007275.1 Gaiellales bacterium
GCGCGGTACAGGGGAGGACATGACACCCGCGCGGATGTGGTATCCGCCCCGAAGCACCGTGAGCAGTTCGGAAACGCCGGATGAGGCGGACACCACATCCGCGCGGGTGTCATGTCCTCCCCTACCCTCCAAGGCATGCAGCCGCCGGTGATCACCCTCGCGGAGTGCTCCAAGCGCTTCGGCGAGCGCCTTGCGCTGCGCAAGGCGACGCTGACGGTGGCGGCCGGCGAGACCGTCGTCGTGCTCGGCCCGAACGGCGCCGGCAAGTCCACGCTGCTGCGGCTCGTGGCGGGGCTCCTGCGGCCGACTGCCGGATCGGCGCGGATCGGCGACGTCGAGGCGATCAGCGCGCCCAAGCAGGTTCGCGCCGGCATCGCGTACGCAGGTCATCAGCCGCAGCTCTACCGCGGACTGACAGCGCGCGAGAACCTCGAGCTGCACCTGCGCCTGCACCAGATGACCGCCGACACCGGCGCGCTGCTCGAACGGGTCGGCCTCGGCGACCGGGCCGACGAGCGCATCGACGGCTTCTCGCGCGGCATGCTCCAGCGCCTCGCGCTCGCCCGCGCGACGGCACACGCCCCCGCACTGCTGCTGCTGGACGAGCCGGCCAGCGGCCTCGATGCCGACGGCCGCGCGCTGCTCGACGACACGCTCCGCGCTGGCATCGGCACGCGCACGCAGCTCGTCGCCAGCCACGACCACGAGCTCGCCGCGCGCCTCGGCGTGCGCGAGCTGCGCCTCGAGAACGGCGGCATCGCATGATCGGCGCCGCGCTCGCAATCGCGCGCGTCAAGCTCGTGCTCGAGATCCGGCGCCGCGAGGTGATCTTCGCGATGCTGCTCTTCATCGCCGCGACGATCGTGATCGTGCACTTCGCGCTCAGCGGCGACACCGGCGCGGGCAATCGCGCCGCGGCCGGCATGCTCTGGGCCGCCGTCGTCTTCACCGCCGTGCTCGGCCTGCTCCGCACGTTCTCGGCGGAGCACGAGGGCGGCGTGCTCGACGCGCTGCTGCTCGCGCCAATCGACCGCGCCGCGATCTGGCTCGGTACCGCGCTCGCGCAGTTCGGCTTCCTCGTCGTGATCGAGCTCGTGGCCGTGCCGATCTGGTGGGTGCTGTTCTTCCAGAGCGAGGGCCCGAGCATCGGCACCGTCGTGGTCGCGCTGCTGCTCGCCGACATCGGCATCGCGCTCGTCGGCACGCTGTCCGCAGCGCTCGCGCTCGGCGCGCGCACCCGCGACGTGCTCCTCCCGGTCCTCGTGCTGCCGCTCCTGATCCCCGTCGTGCTCGGCGGCGTGACGGCTACCTACGGGGCGTTCGGCGAAGAGGTGGGAGGACTCCGACCGCTCGGCTTTCTGGCACTCTACGACCTCGTGTTCATCGCCCTTGCGTGGGGCACCTCGGAGCACCTCCTCAGCGACTGACATGCGCGCGAATCGTCACCTCACCACCACCATCCCGCTCGTGCTCAGCATCGTGCTGGTGCCGCTGACGATCGCGATGGCGTTCTGGTGGACGGGTGAGGACGTGGACCAGGGCCTGAGCCAGAAGATCTTCTACTTCCACGTGCCGATCGCACTCACGTCCTACGCTGCGTTCGGCTTCGGAGCCTTCTGCGCCGCGATGTACCTGTGGAAGCGCACCGAGGCGTGGGACCTGCGCTCCTACGTCGGTGTCCACTCCGGCACGATCTTCGGCACCCTCGTGCTCGTCACGGGGCCGATCTGGGCGAAGGCCTCATGGGGCGTCTGGTGGAACTGGGGCGACCGGCAGCTCAACGTCTTCCTGATCCTGTTCCTCTACTACTGCGCGTACTTCATGCTGCGCTTCTCGCTCGACGAGGGCGAGCGCCGGCGCTCGGCGTCCGCCGTGTTCGCGCTGCTGGGCGTCGGACTGATCCCGATGTCGTTCCTCGCGGTACGTATCGCCCAGACGCTGATCCACCCGACGGTCTTCACCACGGGCGGCGCGGCCATGCCCGGCTCGTTCCTGCTGACGTTCGTCGTCGGCTTGGCTGGCATGCTGAGCCTGATGGTCCTGCTGATCTCCGTCGAGCTGCGCGGTAAGCGCGCGGCCGCCCGCGTGCTGCAGTTGCAGCGCGTCCGCCGAGGGGAGGACGCATGACGCTGCGCGAGGCCGTACCGTGGGTCGCTGCGGCGTACCTGCTCGTCTGGGTCGTGATCCTCGCGTACGTCGGGATCATCGGCCGCAAGCTGAACCGCCTGGAGCAGCAGCTCGACGAGCTCGAGGCGGCGCAGATCCCGAGCACGCCCGACGCATGAGCATCGTCCGCCTCGGCACCCGAGGCTCCCCGCTCGCCCAGGCGCAGGCCCGGCAGGCGTCGGAGGCGCTCGCCCGTCACGGTGCGCAGGTCGAGCTCGTGATCGTGTCGACGCGCGGTGACGCCGCACCGTCCACCCCGCTCGGCGAGCTCGGTCCTGGCGCCTTCGCATCGGCGCTTGAGGAGGCCCTGCTGGCCGGCGACATCGACGTCGCGGTGCACTCGTCGAAGGACCTCACCGGCGACCAGCCGGACGGCCTCGAGCTGGCCGCGTTCCTGCAGCGCGCCGATCCACGCGATGCCTGGTGCGGTGAGGCGCGATCGTTCGGCGATATCCCCGTCGGCGCGCGCGTCGGCACGTCATCGCTGCGCCGCACCGCGGCACTCCGCGCCGCCCGCCCCGACCTCACGATCGTGCCGATCCGCGGCAACGTGCAGACGCGCCTCGATCACCGCGCGATCAGCGAGCTCGACGGCGTCATCCTCGCCGCGGCCGGCCTCGACCGCATCGGCCTCGACCACGAGATCGGCTTCCGCTTTCCCGTCGAGACGATCGTGCCCGAGTCGGGGCAGGGCGCGATCGCCCTGCAGACCCGCGTGGGTGACGGTGCTCTCGTCACGGCCGTCGATCACCTCGATACGCGCGCCGCGGTGATGGCCGAACGAGGGGTGACACGCCGCCTCGGCGGCGGCTGCCGCGTACCCGTCGCCGCCCACGCGCAGCGCCACGCCGGCGGGTGGCGCCTGATCGGCTGGGTCGGCTCGCCCGACGGCATCCGCACGATTCGCCACGAGAGCGAGGGCGCCAATCCGCACGCGCTCGTCGACACGATCGTCGACCGTCTGCTGCAGGACGGTGGCGCCGAGCTGCTCGCGGAGGGCGGCGCATGACCGTCTACCTCGTCGGCGCCGGCCCCGGCGATCCCGGGCTGATCACCGTCCGCGGCCTCGATCTCGTGCGCCGTGCCGACGTGCTCGTCCTCGATCGCCTGGCCGGCGACCAGCTGCCCCTCGAGGCCAAGCCCGGCTGCCTGCTGATCAACGCGGGCAAGGCACCCGGCAAGGTCGCGATGACGCAGGAGGAGACGAATGCCTGCCTCGTCGAGCACGGCCTCACCGGAGCGATGGTCGTGCGCCTCAAGGGCGGCGACCCGTTCGTCTTCGGGCGCGGCTCCGAGGAGGCCGAGGCGCTGCACGCCGCGGGCGTCGACTACGAGGTCGTGCCCGGCATCTCCAGCTCGATCGCCGCCCCGTCGGCTGGCGGCATCCCCGTCACGCACCGCGGCCTGTCGACGCACCTCACGATCGTCACCGGCCACGAGGACCCCGATAAGCCCGAGACGCAGACCGACTGGGACGCGCTCGCCAAGGCGGGCGGCACGCTGGTGCTGCTGATGGGCGTCGGGCGGCTCGGCAAGATCAGCGACGCGCTGATCAGCGGCGGCCGCTCGGCGGACACGCCGGTCGGCATCGTCGAGCGCGGCACCCTCCCCACCCAGCGCGTCACCACCGGCACGCTCGGCACGATCGCTGCGATCGCGAAGGAGCAGGGCGTGACGTCGCCCGCCGTCACGGTCGTCGGCGACGTCGTCTCCGTCCGCGAGGCGATCGGCTGGGCCGACCGCCTGCCCCTCGCCGGCCGCGTGATCGCCGTGACGCGCGCCCGCGCGCAGGCAGATGGTCTGACGCGCCGGCTGACGGATCTCGGCGCGAAGGTGATCAGCGCGCCGACCATCCGCACCGTCCCGCTCGAGGTCGCGCCGATCGCTGCCAGCGACTTCGACCTGATCGTCGTGACCAGCCCGAACACGCCGCCGCTCCTGCTCGACGCGATCGGCGGCGACGCCCGTGCGCTGCATGGCGTGGAGATCGCCGCGATCGGCCCGGGGACCGCCGCCGCCCTGCGCGAGATCGGGATCGTCGCCGACGTCGTGTCGGAACGCGCGGTCGCCGAGGCGCTGCTCGACACGCTGCAGGACCGCGTGGCCGGCAAGCGCGTGCTGATCGCGCGCGCCGAGGATGCCCGCGACCTGCTGCCCGACGGTCTCGCGAACGCGGGCGCGACCGTCGAGATCGCCGCGCTCTACCGCACCGAGTTCGCCGTGCCTGACGGTGACGACCTGCTGCGGGCCGACTGCATCACCTTCACGTCCGCCTCCACGGTCCGCGCGTTCGCCGACGCCTTCCCCAACACCGATCTCGAGGACCTGCCCGGCGTGTCGATCGGGCCGATCACGAGCGCCGCGATGCGCGAGCTCGGCGTCGGCATCGCCGTCGAGGCCGACGACCACGACCTCGACGGCCTCGTCACGGCGATCCGCGACCTGCTCGCATAGATCAACGTTGCGTTGAAGTCAGGCTCAGCTTTGCTTTGGGGTCAGGCACCCATGCAAAGCTGATCTTCCGTCGAGATCCGCTACCTGCTCGGATGACACACCTCGGCGCGAATGCGTCACAGGTTCCGTTTGGGGTCTGACCCCATTCGGAAGCTGATCTCGGGCGGGGTCAGTCGCACGCCGGCGGGGCGAACCCTACCCGCCCACGAGTGCGTGGGGACGGAGCCGAAAGCGCTCTGAGCACCTCGGCGATCGTCGCAAGACTCTCGTCATGCTCACCGAGCTTGATGCGCATTTCCTGCTCAAGGTCCGCGACCCGTCGGGCGAGATCGTCGTGCGTGGCGGCGAACCGCCGCAGCGCGACGAACGCCCGCATGATCTCGATGTTGACGCGGACTGCGCGCTCGCTGCGCAGAACGCCGGACAGCATCGCGACACCCTGTTCCGTGAACGCGTACGGAGCAACCCGTCGGCCGCCGTGTCGTGTACTTGAAATCGCATTTGGCGATTTAAAGTACACGACGTCGTTCGCATTCAGCTGAAACATGAAGTCAGCGGGGAAGCGTGCCGCGTTGCGTCGAACCTGCTCCATCAATCGGCCTGAGGTGACGCCGTAAAGGTCGGCCAGATCGGCATCCAGAATCACGTGGACGTCACGCAACACATGGACACGCATGCGCACGTCGGGACGATCGCCCAGGTGCCCTGGTTGAGCAGCCGGATCCGAGAGCGAATCGGGCACGCATTCATCATCACGTCGGCCGAGCGGGCGTGCCGCTACGCAGAGCGCGACGCTCCGCGCACAGACGCGCGTACTGCGCACGAAATCGCCGCCCATGGAGCCCAACCGACACCGCAGCGCGTCGGTACGTGCCGACTGCGCAACTACCGGCGGGGGAGCTCGATCGTCGGCTCCTTGTCCGGACGATCGAGGCGCAGGACGCGTGGGATGGTGATGATCACCGCGACGGCGACGGCGAGACCCGAGACGATGAAGACGCCGCGCACGCCGATCACGTCCGCGAGAAACGAGCCAAGCGCGCCGCCGCCAGAGATCGCGCAGACCGCGATCATCCGACCGGAGATGCCGACGCGGGCCTGCAGCCGGTCGGGCACGCCCTTCTGCCGCTCGCCGATCACCGTCGAGATGAGGGCGAAGTCCGTGAACGAGCGCACCGCGTTGGTGACGGTCACGACCACGAAGCCCGGTGCCGCCGCGGTAGCGAGGATCGCACCGCTGCTGATCACCGCGATGCCCGCAGTCACGCGCCCCGAGCCCTGCGCGTCGACGAGGCGGCCGAGGAACATCGGGACGATGAGTCCCATCACGGCTCCCAGCCCGAGCACCACGCCGGCCTGCACGGACGACAGCCCGAGCGTGTCGCGCAGGAGCGGCACGATCAGCGCCGCCGACATCGCCGCGCCCAGGTTCCACGCGATGCTCACCCACGTGTAGGCGCGCACGCGCGGGCGGTGCCAGATCACGTCGAGGCCCTCCTTCATCATCGCCAGCGCGGGCTCCCGCTCCTCCTCCCCGGTCCGGCCGGCGTCCAGGTCGCGGCGGATCAGCAGGATCAGGATGAAGGCCACGAGGAAGCCGATCGCCTCCGCCAACAGCGCGAACGCCGGGCCGATGAGTCCGATCAGCACGCCGCCGATCGCCGGACCGGCGAAGTAGCCGAAGGCCCACGCTGCCGACAGCGTGGCCTGCCCCTGGGTGAAGCGCTCGCGGCCGATCAACGAGGCGATCGAGCCGAAGACCGCCGCGTCGACGAACACGCGCGCCGTGCCGATCGCGAAGGCCGCCAGCAGCACGACGGTGAGTGGCGGATGCCCCGCGAACGCCCACAGGGGAACCACGAGCGCGACGAGTGCCTGCAGCGCATGCGAGACCCACATCACCTTCTGGCGTGAGTGACGATCGCCGATGACGCCGGCCGGCAGGCCGAACACCACGTACGGGAACACGGACAGCGCGAAGATCAGGCCGGCCTGCGTGCTCGTGCCGCCGTGGTCGAGAACGAGCCACGGCAGGGCGATCATCGAGACGCCGGCACCCACCACGTCGAGCGCCTGCGCGGCCAGCAGCAGCCGCCCATCTCGATCGGCGAGAAGCGGATCATTGCGCAGCGGCATCAGCTGCCGAGCTGCGCGCCCATCACCCAGATCGCAATCGCGACCGCGACGATCTCGCCGCCGCCGACCCAGATGATGCGCTTGGCATACGCGATCGCCTCGTCATCGGTCGCCGCGTTGCGCATCTTGCGGGCGGCCGGGTGCATCAGGGCGCTGCCGACGACGGCGGCGACCAGCCAGAGGATGAAGCCGATGTTGATCCACATGCCGCTGCCGACGTTGTAGGCCGCGACCATCCAGATGCCGGCGATCAGCAGCACGACCGCGGCGGGCAGGCCGACCCGGGTGGCAAATCGCACGACGGCGACGGCTCCCGTCAGAACGCCATTCGCGCTGCGCCGCGTGGTGACGGTCGCAAAGATCAGCGAGCCGAAGAGGCTGCCGAGCCAGACGTAGGCGGCCAGCGTGTGAATGATCTTGAGGGTGTCGTAGTTCATGCCTGTTCCGTCTCCGTCGGTCGCGCGAGGACTTCAGCGTAGTCGCGCCGGGGCGCGGCGACCCAGAGGTCCCAGGGATGCGGCTCTCCCTTCGCCCGATCCGCGGCGCATCCTCCCCGCAGCAGAGCGGCCAGCTGATCCACGCGGGCGACCAATCGCCGGCACCACGCCTCATCGTCCGGCGCGGGCACATCGAGCAGCTCGGCGATCGAGCCCGCCAGCCGGTTGGCATGCACGGCGTTCTCCGGCGTCGGGTCGACGAGCAGGCGCTCCCACGCGCCGGAGCGATAGTCCTCCCACGCCTCGTCGAGCTCGTCGGGGCCGGCCAGCGCGCCGGTGGCGTCGGCGGCGAGCGCGTAGCGCTCCTCGAACTTCTCGCGGTCGAGATCGTGATCGGGCACGCGACGCAGCGTAGTGGTCATTTTGGGGCCGGCCCCAAAATGATGTTAAAACGGTCAATGTGGGGCCGGGCCCAGAATGTCCGCGGGACCGCACCGTCGTCGGCAGTGCTGACCTACCCTGCCTCCGTGGCCACCATGCATCTCGCAGGCGTGACGAAGTCGTACGGCGACCGCACGCTCCTTGACGACGTCTCGCTGCGCGTCAGCACGGGCCAGCGGCTCTGCCTGGTCGGCCGCAACGGCGTCGGCAAGACGACGCTGCTGCGGATCATCGCCGGCGAGGTCGCGCCCGACAGCGGCGAGGTCGGCATTCCGCGTGGCTGGCGCGTGGCGCTCCACGATCAGCGTCCGCCCCGCGCGGATGGCCGCACGCTCGGGCTCTACGTGGCCGAGCTGCTCGGTGACGTCGAGTCGATCGAGCGTCGCCTGTCCGAGCTCGAGCAGGCGATGGCGGGCGGTGACCACTCCGACGCGACGATGCACGCGTACTCGACGACGCAGGCGGAGTTCGACCAGGTCGGCGGCTACACCTGGCGCGTCCACGTCGAGTCCGTCCTGCGCGGCCTGGGCTTCGAGGACAGCGACATGGAGCGCGAGCTCTCCACCTTCTCCGGCGGCGAGCTGACGCGCGCGGCGCTCGCGCGCAGGCTGTCGGCCAACCCCGACGTGCTCCTCCTGGACGAGCCGACCAACCACCTCGACCTGAAGAACCTCGAGTGGCTCGAGAACGAGCTCGCCGACTTTCCCGGCGCCGTCCTCGTCGTCTCGCACGACCGCTGGTTCCTCGAGGCCGTCGCGACGGGCGTCGTCGAGCTCGGCCGCGGACGCGCCCGCAACTACAACATGAAGTACTCCGCGTACCGCAAGGAGCGCATCCTCGAGGAGACCCAGGCGATCGAGCAGTACGTGCGCCAGCAGGAGGAGATCAAGCGTCTCGAGGGCTTCATCAGCCGCTTCAGCGCCGGCACCCGCGCCAAGCAGGCGAAGTCGCTCGGCAAGAAGCTCGGCAAGATCGAGCGCGTCCACATGCCGCAGCGCGAGGTGCAGCTGAAGTTCGGCTTCCCGAAGACCGTCAAGCCGAGCCGCGACGTGCTGGAGGTGAAGGACCTGACGCTGACGGCAGGCGACCGCACGCTCTTCGAGGACGGCTCGTTCGTGCTTGAGCGCGGCAAGCGGATGGCGGTGATCGGTCCCAACGGTGCCGGCAAGACGTCGCTGATCGAGACGCTGATAGGCGAGCGCCACCCCGCCAAGGGCACGATCAAGCTCGGCTACAACGCCGAGATCGCGTACTTCTCGCAGCACGCCGACGACCTCCCGGCCAACGCGACCGTCCTCGAGGCGATGAGCAACGGCTCGCCCCTCGGCACCACGGATTGCCGCACGCTGCTCGGGCGCTTCATGTTCCCCGGCAGCGAGGTCGAGACGAAGGTCGAGGTGCTGTCCGGTGGCGAGCGGCGGCGCCTGCTGCTCGCGAAGATGGTCGCGACCGGCGCCAACGTGCTCGTGCTCGACGAGCCGACGAACCATCTCGACGTGGAGGCCTGCGAGGCGCTGGAGGCCGCGCTCGACGCCTATGACGGCGCGATCCTGATGGTCTCACATGACCGTGCGCTGATCGACGCGATCGCCGAGGAGACGCTGTCGATCGAGGGCGGCACCCTCGTGCGCCGCGACGGTGACTACGAGGACTTCCTCGCCGCGACGAATGGCGGCGTGCGCGAGAAGACGGTCAAGAAGACCAACGCCCCGGCGAGCAAGCCGAAGAAGGCAAAGGGCCCGACGAAGCTGACGCCCGAGCAGCAGCGGGTGCGCGAGCTCGAGGCCGAGGTTGCTGCCAAGGAGGAGACGATCGCGGCGCTCGAGGCCGAGCTCGCCGACGCCTCGGTCCGTGCCGACCACCAGCTGTTCGGGCAGACCGCCAAGGCGCACAGCCAGCGGCAGGAGGAGCTGCGCCAGCTGATGAAGGAGTGGGAGGCCGCGGAGATCGCTGCGGCCGCTTCGGTGAGCGGGTAGCATCCGAGCCATGCGACAGATCGTCGATCGACTTCAGGAGAGCGCGTTCAAGGTCTCCGAGCAGGGCCAGCGGCTGATCCGCGCCGAGCTCGCGCTCGCCCAGGCCGAGATCAAGGCCAAGGCGCAGCAGGCCGCGCCGGGCGTCGGCCTCCTCGTCTTCGCGGGAGCGCTCGCGTTCCTGTCGCTCTTCGCCGTGATGATCTGCATCATCTGGGCGCTCGCCAACGTCGTGGCGATCTGGCTGGCCGCGCTGATCACCGCCGTCGGCTTCCTCGTCCTCGCCGCCATCTGCGGCCTCGTCGGCAAGACGATCCTGCAGAAGGTCGGTCCGCCGATCCCGGAGACCGCCCTCGGCATCGCCAAGGGCACCCCGGCCGAGCTGGGCATCGTGCCGCCCTCCGCCGAGGACACGACGCTGCAGGGAGACCGCTGATGCGCGAGAACAAGGCCGTCGCCGCTGCCCGCGCCGAGGCTGAGGCCGCGCAGGCCGGCTTCGTCGAGGCCGTCGGCAACCTCGGGTCGTCCGCGGACACCGCGCGCATGGAGGCCACCGCCTCCGCCAAGCGCGTCGCCCCGATCGCCATCGCCGCCGCCGGCGCGCTGGTGGTCTTCGGCGTCATCCGCAAGCTGCGCTGAGCGCAGCGGCAACGGCCGCTACGACGTCGACGGCGGGCTGAGCAGCGCCGTGCCCGCGACGACCGGATCGGTGCCCGGCGCGTCGAACGCCGGCCACGCGAGCGTGCCGCGCTGCCGGCCGCTCGGGCTGATCGCGAGCGTGAAGCCCGCGGGAGCCGGCAGCTCGGAGAGCGTGGCGCCGTCGGCGCCGAGGATCGTGACGGTGCCGCCGAGAGCGCCTGCCGCCCCGTCGGCCTGGACGCGGCCGTTGGCGCCCTTGCCCCCCGTCGTCAGCAGCAGCGTGCGGCCCGCGTCGATCGGCACCTCGACGCGCTGGACGATCGCGTGGCCCTGCGGGTCGGCGGCGATGACGACGCGGCAGCCATTGCCCGTCAGGAGCGGCGGCTCTGCGACCGGCAGGGGTAGTGGCAGAGCGGCGAGCGTGGCGTCGGCCTGGAAGAAGTTGCCGTTGCGCGCAGGCGCCCGGCCTCGGGCCTTGGCGCGCTGATCGACGAGCACGAGCGCGCGCAGCGTCCCGGCCGTGGCGGCTGCCTGCACCGCGGCGCTGTGTCGTCGATCCATCATGACCTGATAGACGACGCCGACCGGCTCCGTCAGCACCGGCAGCGCATGCGAGGCCGTGCCGCCGGCGATCGAGTGGTTGCGGTCGCCCTCGAACCGCGACAGCACGACGGTGGCGGTGCCGACCGTCTGCAGGCCAGGCGGCGCATCGCCGATGCCCGGATGCCGCACCAGCACGCGCACGACGACTCGGCCGCTGAGCGGCGACGTCTCGCCCGCGGCAGGCGTGACGACGCCGAGGCGCACCCAGCTGACCGCGGGCTTGCCGATCGTGGCGGCCGCGGGCTTGGCGGCAGCCGCGACGGCAGGCGCGAGCAGACAGAGGGCGAGCAGGAGAGGGAGAGCGACGCGGCGGAGCATGGTCTCAGTCTGCGCGACGTTCGCCACCGGAAGGCGAAATCCCCCGGCGGAATGCCCGCGCAGCGACGCGCGTTGGAGAGGGTGCGCACCCCCGCGCGCCCCTTGCACCCGAAGGTTCGCATGAGCACCGTCACCCCCATCGACGTCCGCACCCGTCTCGGCGTCGTCTCCCGTGTCGTCGCCGATCTCGACCGCTCCGTCGCGTTCTACGAGCGGGCGATCGGCCTGCGCGTGCTCGCGCGCGGCGAGGGTCGTGCCGCGCTCGGCGTCGCGGACGAGGCCCTGGTCGAGCTGATCGAGGAGCCCGGTGCGGCACCGGTCGATCGCACCACCGGCCTGTTCCACCTCGCGCTGCTCCTCCCCACCCGCGTCGATCTCGCCGCGTGGGTGCAGCACGCGATCGACGACCGCATTCCCGTCGAGGGTGCCAGCGATCACATCGTCAGCGAGGCGCTCTACCTGAGCGACCCCGACGGCCACGGCATCGAGATCTATGCCGACCGCCCCCGCGAGATCTGGGAGGGCAAGGTGCAGGAGCTGATGACCACGCTCGCCCTCGATCTGCCGAGCCTGCTCGCCGAGGTCGACCCCGCCGATCCGACGCCGTATGCCGGGATGCCCGCGGGCACGACGATGGGCCACGTGCACCTCAAGGTCGCCGAGATCCCGAATACGATCGCCTGGTACCGCGACGTGCTCGGCTTCGAGCTGATGGCGACCTACGGACCGCAGGCCGCGTTCCTCGCCGCCAACGGCTATCACCATCACATCGGCGCGAACACGTGGATGAGCGGCGGCCAGGGTCCGAGCGGTCCGGGCACGGCACGGCTCGGGCACGTCACCGTGATCCTGC
>JBPCSK010000519.1:0-4216 GCA_051007275.1 Gaiellales bacterium
GCGCTGGGCGCGCATCGTGTCGTGCAACCCGGCCGAGTTGCCCGACGCGCTCGTGCCGCCCGGGGTGTCGGGGTACTCCGTCAAGGACCAGGCGCCGTGGGGCGATTTCCTCGTCGAGGCCGACCGCGTGCTCGGCCCGCTCTGGCACGAGGCCAACGAGTTCTGCATCGCGCGCGGTGCTGGGCCGCTGCCCGCGGGACGGTTCATCCACTCCTCCTCCGACCTCAACCTCTACATCTATCCGGAGGAGGTCGACTACCAGCGCGAGCAGCCGCTCGACGCCACGTGGCACCGCATCGACACGTGCATCCGCGAGGAGCGCGGCGAGGTCGACGCGCCCGCGGACATTCTGGCGGGCGGCGGCAAGCTGATCTACCTGAGCCTCGGCTCGCTCGGCTCGGCCGACACCGCGCTGATGCAGCGGCTCTGCGACGCGCTCGCGGACACGCCGCACCGGTACATCGTCTCGAAGGGCCCGCAGCATGACGAGATCGAGCTGCGCCACAACCAGTGGGGTGCCGAGTACCTGCCGCAGCCGATCCTGATGCCGCTCTGCGACCTCGTGATCACCCACGGCGGCAACAACACGACGACCGAGTGCCTGCACCACGGCAAGCCGATGATCCTGCTGCCGCTCTTCTGGGACCAGTACGACAACGCGCAGCGCATGCACGATCTCGGCCTCGGCCGGCGGCTGCCCACGTACGACTGGACGCCGGCGGATCTGCATAACGCGATCGAGGAGCTGCTGGGCGACGCCGACGCGCAGGCGCGGCTCGCCGCGATCTCCCAGCGCGTGCAGGCGAACCCGGGGCGCGTGACGGCGGCGAACCTGATCGAGCGCGCGGCGCGCGGATGACCGACGCCGCGGCGTTCGTCGCCGGTCTCGACCTCGACGCGGCACGCTGGTACGCCGGCAGGGCGCGCGCGGAGACTGGACGGCGCGTGGTCGACGACTGGCCCGTCGGGCCGGGTCGGCTGCTCGTCATTGCGATCGAGTACGCCGACGGCGGCAGCGATCTCTACCTGCTGCCCGTGATCGACGACGATGGCCTGCGTGAGGCCGGACCTGGCGATGGCGTGTACGCCGCGCTGGCGGGTGGCGACGGCGCCGAACGGGCGCTCGGCATCGATCAGACGAACACGTCGATGATCGTCGGCGACCGCATCGTCAAGGTCTACCGTCGCCTCGAGCCTGGGGCGCATCCGGAGGTCGAGCTCCTCGAGGCGCTCGCCGCCCGGGGCTTCGACGGCATCCCCGCGGTGCGCGGCACCGTGCGCCGCACGCTGCCCGATGGCGCCCACGTGGATCTCGCGATCACGCAGGAGCTGATCGACGGCGCGCCCGACGGCTGGGAGTCGCTGATCGCACCGCTCGAGGCGCTGATCGACGGTGACGGTGACATCGCCGACCTCGGGCCGGAGCTGGCCCGGGTGGGACGCACGATGGGCCGCCTCCACGCCGAGCTCGCTGCCGCCTTCGGCGTGCAGACGGCGTCCGACGCGCAGCGCGCCGGGTGGCGCGACGGCGCCCGCGAGCAGCTCGACGAGGCGCTGCGCATCCTCCCCCACCCGCTCGCCGCCGAGCTGCACAACGACGCCACGCGCATCCGCCTCGAGCTCGAGGGCTTCACCGCGGGCACGGCACCGCTCGTCACCCGCGTGCACGGCGATCTGCACATCGCGCAGTTCCTGCGCACGCCCACCGGCGTCTTCGCCGTCGACTTCGAGGGCGAGCCGACTCGCACGATCGCGGAGCGACGCCAGCCCACCTCGCCGATGCGCGACGTGGCATGCCTCGTGCGCTCCCTCGATCACGTGGCACGCAGCGCCCAGCTGCGGGCGGGCCTCGGGGCGCCGCTGATGGACGAGTGGATCCGCTTCGCGCACGACGTGGTGCTCGCCAGCTACGAGGACGGTCTCGGCGACGCCCGCATCCAGCTCGACCGCGGCCTGCTGCGTCTGTTCTGTCTCGAGAAGGAGCTCTACGAGTTCGTCTACGCGGCGCGGATCCTGCCGGAGTGGCTGTACGCGCCGCAGCTCGGCATGCAGTGGCTCATGCGCGATGATGCGGCCCTGTGAACCAGCCCGCCTTCCACGCCGACATCCTCGCCGAGCCCGCCGCGCTCGCCGCGCTGCTCGACGCGTATGCGGCCGACAAGCCGCACACAGGCGTCGATCTGCTCGGCGCCCGCCGCGTCGTGCTGCTCGGGATGGGCTCCTCGTACTTCGCCGCGCACGCCGCCGCCGTCGCGCTGCGCGCCCGCGGCGTCGATGTCCACGTGGAGCTCGCGTCGGCCGCCACGCCGATGCCGCCAAGCGCCGACACGATCGCGATCGGCATCAGCGCGTCGGGCGGCAGCGAGGAGACCGTCGAGGCGCTGCGGCGCCACCACGGCATCAGCCGCACGATTGCCATCACCAACGCGCCGGACTCCGCCGTCGCCGAGGGCGCCGATCACGTCCTGCCGCTTCTGTGCGGCGAGGAGGCCGGCGGCATCGCCTGTCGCTCGTACCTGCTCACGCATGCCGTGCTGCAGCTGCTCTGCGGCACCGATCCCGCCGCGCTGCGTGCCGCCGTGCCCGCACTGGAGGGGATCATCGGCACCACCGGCGACTGGCTCGATCCGCTCGTCACGCTGCTCGCCGACGGTCCCGCCTACGTGATCGCGCCGTGGGAGCGACTGTCGTCGGCCCTGCAGGGTGCGCTGATGCTGCGCGAGGCACCGCGCATCCCCGCCGACGGCTGCGAGACGGGCGACTGGCTCCACGTCGACGTCTACCTCTCGAAGCACTCGGGCTACCGCGCGATCCTGCTGCGCGGCAGCCGCTACGACGACGGCGTGCTCGACTGGGCGCGCCAGCGCGCATCGTCGATCGTCGCCGTGGGCGCGCCCATCGCGGATGCCGTGCAGACGATCCGGTACCCCGGCGACGAGGACCCGCTCGTGCAGCTGCTGGCGGAGAACACGATCCTCGAGCTCGCCGCGTGCGAGCTGTGGTCCCGTCGCCTCGCCGCCGACCGCATGCCGTAGGCGAGGCGGGTGTCGTCAGCCGTCGAGCAGCTTGCGCAGCTCCTGCCAGACGATGTGGTGGAAGTGCGAGATCGATGACTCCGAGCTCGCCATCAGGCGCCCGTAGGGCACGGCTCGGGATGTCATGTTCTGCTGCTGGGCGGCGACAACGCCATAGTCCTCGCGCATGGTTGCGAGGTACATCTCGTTCCACTCATCCGCGATCTTCCGATCGATCGACGGCTCCTCCAGCACGTCCCAGTCGATCGTGCACGTCTCGGGCGTGAGCGGGCGGACCTTCATCCACGAGGCGCGGATCTCATCGACCTCGATGAACGTGCCCGGCCAGATGTAGATGAAGCGGTAGTCGCCCGACGTCGAGGCGAAGACGTTCTCCTTCTGGTTCGACGCCGTCGTCTGGCCGCTGAGGCGATCCTCGTTGACGTACGTGTACTGCTCGTACGTCACGTCGAAGGCATCGCCGAAGCCCTCGTGGACCGTCGGGCAGTGATAGCACTCGCTGTTGTTCTCCACGAAGATCTTCCAGTTCGCGGGGACCTCGTACTTCTCGCGCGGGCGCGGAACGCTGTACTGGTTGACGTCGATGCGCCAGTCCTTGACGAGGCCGTGCAGCGCCGGGTGCTCCTCGGCGAGCGACGGCGCGTCGGGATTCGTGTGCCCCCAGACGAAGCCGCCGAGCACCTCGATGCTGATGGGCAGCAGGCCGAACTCGCTGTGGTCGAAGCCGGGCTCGTGCTCGGCGCGCGGCGCGGCGCGCAGCGAGCCGTCGAGGTCGTAGGTCCACGCGTGGTACCGGCACTGCAAGGTCTTGCGATTGCCGTCGCACTCCGCGACCGGGAAGGCGCGGTGGCGGCAGACGTTGATGAAGCCGCGGAGCTCGCCGTCGTCGCCGCGGACGATCACCACGGGGACGTCGCCGATCTCGCCCACCGCGTGATCGCCGGGGTTCGCGACGCGCTGCTCGAAGCACACGATCTGCCAGGTCTGGCGGAACACGTCCTCGACCTCGATGCGGTGAATCTCGGGGTCCGTGTACCAGGCGGCGGGGAAGGTCATGCCCGCGGCGAGGGCGCGATCGATCGCGTCCGGGTCGATGTCGAGATGATCGAGTGTGTGTTCCATGGTGTGCTCCTCGTTGAAGACGAAATCAGGTGGCTGTGTGTTGTGAAACGGTGTAGGCA
>JBPCSK010000520.1:0-4068 GCA_051007275.1 Gaiellales bacterium
CGGCGAGTACGAGATCACCGACGCCATCCAGGGCCTCGTCGACGGCGGCCTGCGCGTCGAGCCGCACGTCGTGACCGGCTGGTGGAAGGACACGGGACAGCTCGCCGACATGCTCGAGGCCAACCGCCTCGTCCTCGACGCGCTCGACACCGACATCCAGGGCGAGGTGATCGACAGCAAGATCGAGGGTCGCGTCGTGATCCAGGCCGGCGCCACCGTCGAGCGCTGCCACATCCGCGGCCCCGTCGTGATCTGCGCCGGCGCCACCGTGCGCGACGCGTACGTCGGCCCGTACTCCGCGATCTCCGAGGACGCCCTCGTCGAGCGCGCCGAGATGGAGCACGCGATCCTCTTGGAGCGCTCCAGCATCGTCGGCATCGACACCCGCATCGAGGACTCGCTGATCGGCGCGGACTGCCAGATCCGCCGGTCCGACGCCATCCGCTCCGCGAACCGCCTGCTGGTCGGCGACGGCTCGCGCATCGAGATCCTGTGAGCCCCACGCCCCAGACCACGCCGATCGACGGCGCGCTCGTCGTGCCGCTCACCAAGCACGAGGACAGCCGCGGCTGGTTCCTCGAGGCGCGCAAGGAGTCGTGGTTTCGCGAGCTCGGCGGCAAGCCGAGCCAGCAGACGAACATCGTCTACTCCCGCCAGGGCGTGATCCGCGGGCTGCACTTCCACGAGCTCGGCCAGGACGACCTCTTCTTCTGCGCGCAGGGCATGGTCCGCGTCGTGCTGTTCGACCGCCGCGAGGACTCGCCGACGCACGGCACCGCGTGGAGCATCGACATCGGCGACGACAACCCGTGCGCCGTCTACGTGCCCGGCCGGACCGCGCACGGCTACGAGTCGCTGACGGACTGCCTGTTCTGCTACCACGTCACGCACGAGTACAACCCCGACGACGAGAACACGTTCCCGTGGAACGACGAGCGCGTCGTGCACCTCTGGTCGACGGATTCGCCGATCCTCTCCGCCCGGGACGTGCTGGACGGATGACCGTGCTCGTCACGGGTGCGGGCGGCCAGGTCGGCCGCGCCGCCCTGCGCGAGCTGGGCGACCGCGGCATCGGGCTGCGGCACGCCGACCTCGACGTCACCGATGCCGCCGCCGTGCTGGCCGCCGTCGAGGAGCACCGCCCCGCGCTGATCCTGCACGCCGCCGCGTGGACCGACGTCGACGGCGCCGAGTCCGACCGCGAGGGCGCCACGCGCGCCAACGTGGATGCCAACCGCAATGTCGCGGAGGCTGCCCGGAGCGTCGGCGCGCGCCTCGTCACGCTTTCGACCGACTTCGTCTTCGACGGCACCAAGCGCGACCCGTACGTCGAGTCCGACGCCGTCGGCCCGCTCTCGTTCTACGGCGAGACGAAGCTGCTCGGCGAGCGCGCCGCGCTCGAGGCGCACCCCGACGGCACGTGGGTCGTGCGCACGGCCTGGGTGTACGACGAGGAGGGCACGAACTTCCCGCGGCTGATCATGCGCCTCGCCGAGACGCGCGACACGCTGCGCGTCGTCGAGGATCAGATCGGCAGCCCGACCTACGCGGGGCACCTCGCGCCGCTCCTGCTCGCCCTGCCCGATCAGGTGCCCCCCGGCATCCGCCACATCGCCGGCTCGGGTGCCGCGACGCGCCGCGAGTGGGCCGAGGCCGTGCTCGCCGCCGCGGGTCGCCCCACCATCGTCGAGGGCGCCACGACTGACGAGTTCCCCACGCCCGCGCAGCGCCCCGCCTACTCCGTGCTCGCATCGGAACACGCGGATACGCCCGTCCTGCCGCCGTGGCGCGTCGGCGTGGAGGCCTGCATGGCAGGATTCGTGGCATGAACAAGGTCCTCGTCTCCGGCGGCTGCGGGTTCATCGGCTCGCACCTCGTGCGGCGCCTGCTGCGCGAGCATCCCGACCTGCACGTCGTCAACATCGACCTGCTCACGTATGCGGGTCGCCCGGAGAACGTCGCGGACCTCGCCGACGATCCGCGCTACACGTTCGTCCACGGTGACATCAGCAGTGCCGACGACGTCGCACGCGCCGCGGACGGCTGCACGGGCATCATCAACGTCGCCGCCGAGAGCCACGTCGACCGCTCGATCATGGGCGGCGATGAGTTCGTCACGACGAACGTCATCGGCACCAAGCGCCTCCTCGACCACGCGCGCACGCACGAGCTGCGCTACCTGCAGGTCTCGACCGACGAGGTCTACGGCGACGTCGATGCCCCGCACCGCTCCAAGGAGGGCGACCCGCTGCACGGGTCGAGCCCCTACGCCGCCTCGAAGGCGGCTGGCGATCTGCTCGTGCTCTCCTACGCGCGCACCTTCGGCCTCAACGCGTCGATCACGCGCGGCTCGAACACGTACGGTCCGTACCAGTTCCCCGAGAAGCTGATCCCCCTCTTCACGACGAACGCGTTCGACGGCAAGGACCTGCCGCTCTACGGCGACGGCATGCAGGTGCGCGAGATGCTGTTCGTCGAGGACCACTGCGCCGCCATCGACCTCGTCTTTCACGAGGGCCAGGCCGGCGAGGCCTACAACGTCGGTGCCGAGCACGAGGTGCCGAACATCGAGACGGCGCGAAAGATCATCGAGCTGACGGGCGCCGACCCGAGCTCGCTCAAGAGCGTCGCCGATCGTCCGGGCCACGACCGCCGCTACGCGCTCGACTGCTCGAAGCTGCGCGGGATCGGCTGGGAGCGCAAGACCGACTTCGACACGGGTCTCGCGCTGACCGTCGAGTGGTTCCGCGAGAACCGCGCCTGGTGGGAGGCGATCAAGAGCGGCGAGGCCTTCGCCGACTACGCCTCGAAGAACTACGGCTCCCGCAGCTAGCCTGTGCGCGTCCTCGTCGCCCGCTGCTCGATCGGGTACTCGGGTCGTCTCACCACGCGTCTCGCGAGCGGCGACCGCATCATCATCTTCAAGGACGACGGCTCCGTCTGCGTGCACGGCCCGAAGGGCTTCAAGCCGATCAACTACATGTCCGGTCCGACCGCCCTGACGGAGGAGGATGGCCTGATCACCGTGCGCCGTCCCGAGACGGGCGAGACGCTGATGATCGAGGTCGAGCAGGTCATCGCCGACGACGCCCACGGCCTCGAGGACAACGCGGTGCTGGAGCGCGAGGGCCGCGAGCTCGAGATCCACGCGCTGCTCGAGCGTGCGCCCGACCTGATCGAGGAGGGGCTCGAGATCCTCGAGCGCGAGCGCTCCACCGACGTCGGTCCGGTCGACTTCCTCGCCAAGGACCGCGAGGGCCGCATCGTCCTCGTCGAGGTGAAGCGCGTGAAGGCCGTGGTCGCGGCCGTCGAGCAGGTCGTCCGCTACCGCGAGCACATCGAGAAGGACGCGGCCTACGCGGGCGCCCGCGCCCTCGTCGTCGCCCCGGAGTTCGCCCCGCAGGCCCGCAAGCTGGCCGACCGTCGCAACGTGGAATGCGTGGTGCTCGACGTCGCCGCGCTCTACGCGGGCACGGAGCAGGACCCCACGCTCTTCTAGGCGGACATGACACCCGCGCGGTCACCCCGCACGTAGTTCTCGTGAAACCGCTGACGCATCGCACCATCGATCGCCCACCATGAGCGCCATGCGACGCGCCGTACTCGCACTGCTCCTCCTCCCCGAGCTGGTCCTCGTCGCCGCGTGCGGCGGCGCGGCCACCGACTCCGGTGCCGTCCCGCCCGAGACGATCGCCCAGCAGACGGTGCTCGCCGGCGCCGATCTCGTCGGCTCGGTCGGGCCAGGCTTCGTCATCACCCTCCAGCAGGACGGCAAGGCCGTCGCGGACCTGAAGGCAGGCACCTACACGCTGGCCGTCACCGACCAGGCCACTACGCACGACTTCGCGCTGCAGGCACCCGACGGCACCGTCACGCAGATCACCGATGTGCCCTTCACCGGCACCAAGACCGCCACCGTCAAGCTGACGCCAGGCGTCTGGACGTATCTGTGCCAGCCGCACGCCGGGCAGATGCGCGGGTCGTTCACGGTGAGTTGATGACGCTTGACGACGTGATGGCCTTGAGGTGGCTCGGTCCGCAAGGACCGATTCACCTCAAGGCCATCAC
>JBPCSK010000521.1:0-1086 GCA_051007275.1 Gaiellales bacterium
CGGGATCGACATCACGGTTGATGAAGGCGAGATCTACGGGTTCCTCGGACCGAACGGCGCCGGCAAGTCCACGACGGTGCTGATGCTCACCACGCTGCTGCCCCCCACGGCGGGCGCGGCGACGGTGGCCGGCTTCGACATCGTCAAGCAGGGAGCCGAAGTGCGTGGAGCGATCGGCGCTGCGCTGCAGGAGGCCGCGCTCGACAAATTCCTGACCGGCCGCGAGCACGTCAAGCTGCAGGGCTCCCTCCACGGCATGAAAGGCGCCGAGCTGAAGCGACGCGGCGATGAGCTGCTCGAGCGTGTCGGCCTGACCGACGCCGCCGATCGCAAGGTCGGCGGGTACTCGGGCGGCATGAAGCGCCGCCTCGATCTCGCGCTCGCGCTGCTGCACAACCCGCGTGTGTTGTTCCTCGACGAGCCGACGACCGGCCTCGACCCGCAGAGCCGCACGGCGCTCTGGGATGAGGTCGCGCGCCTGGCGCGCGAGGACGGCGTCACCGTCTTCCTGACCACGCAATACCTCGAGGAGGCCGACGCCCTCGCCAATCGCGTCGGCATCATCGACCACGGCACGATCGTGATCGAGGGCACGCCCGACGAGCTGAAGGCCTCTGTCGGCCGCTCCAGCGTCGAGATCGAGCCGCACGACGCCGCCCGCCTCGACGACCTCGAGCGCACGCTCGCCGCCTTCGGCACGCCGCTCGCGATGCGCGGCACCGCGGCGGCGATCCGCCTGCACGAGGGCGTCGGCGACGTCGCTGCGATCGTGCGAGCGCTTGACGCCGAGGGCATCGGCATCCACCAGCTGCGCCTGCGCGAGCCCACGCTCGACGACGTCTTCCTCGAGCAGACCGGCCGTAGCCTCGAGGGCTCGGGCGAAGACGACGAGGACGACGCCGAGCAGTGAGCGCGCTCGCCCTCCAGGTCCGAGTCATCTCCGAGCGATCCGTGCGCCGGACGCTGCGTCAGCCCGCGGCGATCATCCCCGCGATCGTCTTCCCGATCATGCTGCTGTTCGTCTCGTCGGGCGGCCTGCACGCGGCGGAGAACCTGCCGGGCTTCCCCGACGTCTCGTACTTCGAC
>JBPCSK010000522.1:0-5875 GCA_051007275.1 Gaiellales bacterium
TGGGGCGTGGGACCGACGCGTAAGGTACTGGATGCCGTGACTCGCGTGGTGGCGAGATCGGCTCCTGCTTTTCTACCCTTCCGGCATGAGCGATCTCGTGCTGACGCGGATCACGGACGCCGCGGCCGCACAGCCCTGCATCGCGCTTGCCCGCGCGTACTTCGACGACCTCGTGGCCGACCTTGATCGTCATTGCGACGTGCAGATGGACGCAGAGGAGGTCGAGCAGATTCACGCCGATCTGATCGCTGAGGGCCCGGTGCTCCTGGCCGATCCCGGCCGCGTCTACCTCGGCACCGTGGACGGCGAGCCCGCGGCGGTCGGTGCGCTCAAGCCGGTCGCCGACGGAGTCGGCGAGATCAAGCGCCTCTACGTGGTTCCCGCCCACCGCGGTCGTGGCTTTGGGCATCGCATCTTCGACCAGCTGATCGACGATGCTCGCACCATGCAGTACCGCACCCTTCGCCTCGAGACCTTCCCCTTCATGGAGGCCGCCGTCGCGATGTACCGCGCGTACGGGTTCGTCGACGTCGACGCCTTCGCCGGTATCGAGGGCGGCGCGCATGGCGTCGCGCAGTTCGAGGTGTTCATGGAGCTCGACCTCACCTGATCGGCGTGGAGCGATGGTCATTTTGGGTCCGGCCCCGAAATGACTGCGAAATGGTCAATCTGGGGCCGGGCCCAAATTGATCACGTCAGAGCTCAGCGACCTGCCGGCGCGGTGCAGCCGCTGCGATTCGGCGTCGACAGCGAGGGGGCCGCTCCGAAGGTCGTCTTGGCGCGTCTCGCGGCGACGTCGGTGCTGCCGGTCAGGGTGGTGTGAGGTGCCCGAAATTACGGGGCCGATCCACTGACCTGAGCGCGAGTTTCCGCGCTGTGACACCGGGACGGCGTTGTCAGGTTAGGGGGCGTGGCTGGAGTCTGGGATCACCTGCGCTTTCGTGCGGCGGTCGCAGGGTGTATTGTCCTCACGTTACTGAGTGGTGAGGCAAACGCGAGGGGATCCGCATGACACCGGCGATCGGGACATCCAGACTGCACGCGATCGCGAGGCGGCTGCTGCTCTGCGTCGGCGTCTGCACCATCGTGCTGACCGGCGCTGCCGGTTCCGCGTCGGCCGTCATGCCGAGCGACTGCCAGTTCCCACAGACGTGGGGCGTGTGCGGCGTCGTCACCAACCGCGTCTGGGCGTTCGGCTCCACCGGGGGCATGCTGCAGACGACGAACGTCTGGCAGACGGGCGAATCCACCTCGAGCGGTAACTGGGTCGGGCGCAGCTGGTCGGCCTTCGGGTGGAACGAGTCGTCCTGGAACAGCTGGAGCGCCGCGAGCAACAGCTCCACCAACGGCGGCGACGTCTCCTACATCGCGTCGGGCACGCTCGGTGCCTCGCCGGTGAAGGTGCAGACGCAGTTCGGCAACCTGTCGGGCGCCACCGACCCGAAGTTCACGCTCAACTGCCCCAGCGCGACGTACCTGGTGTGCGTCCTGCCGAAGGTGTGGGAGCGGAAAATCAACGCCAATCCGACGCAGTTCACCGGCCTCGCGACGCTCGAGTCGCGGCCGCTTATCATCAAGATCCTCAACCTCACAGACCAGCCGCTCGTGCGGTCGTCTGAGGCGCGCGGCACGGGCGTGCTGCGCGATACCGGCGTGTCGATCCGCCCGGCGACGGTGCCGGCCGTGACCGACGAGCTGGCGGGTACCGGGTACTACCACTACTTCCGCGACGCCTCGGTGGCGAACAACGTGACGATGTCGTACGCGTTCGCCGACGGTGCGACCTCCACGGTCCTGACGGGCGGCGTGCTCGACATCAACGTCGATGTCGCGGCCGACGGCACGACGGGCGCGAGTGCCTGCACGCCGCCGGAGGGGCTGTCGTTGACCGTGGAATGCAAGGTGACGATGCTCGGCACAGCCGATGGCGTCCTGACCGCTCTCGTGAGCGTGGGGGTCTGACATGCGGCGCTTTGCACTCTTCATCCTCGCGCTCGGCGCGCTGCTCGGCTGTGCCGCTGGGGCTCAGGCGCAGATCAACACCAGCTCGAGTACGTACACCTGCGATCCGACGTACTACTCCTACACGGGGTGTGCGGTGATCACCAACGACGTCGAGACGTTCACGGCGCCGGGCAAGCTCGGCAAGGTGCGTCCGCTCGTGAACATCCTCAACAACGCCTCGCCGTGCATGGCGTTCAGCACGCAGGCCAACGCCAACGTCTCGACGCCGATCGCGGCGGGCAAGACGGGCGAGTCGCAGGTCGGCGGCGGTACGTGCGCGGCTGCGACGTTCATGTACGGCATGCGCCTGCAGGATGGACCGCAGAACTACCAGGCCGTCGTCGGCTTCCGGGTCGACAACGAGACCGAGGACGAGACCTGCGTGATCAGCACGTACCTCGACTGCACGATGGGGCCGCAGCTCGAGACGGGGCGTGACTCCAAGCGCAAGTTCCGGGTCACATCGCGCCCATTGGAGATCAAGATCGTCAACACGCTGCCGATGGCTATCCGCCGCTCGGACGGCCCGTACTGGTCGAATGCGCTGTCGAACTCGGCGATCGTCGGCGCGTTTGAGATCGCGGCGGGCGGCACGGGCTACACGGGAGCGCTTCGCTCGGTCGTACGCCAGTCCGCGTACTCGGCGATCTATCGCGTGCGCCGCTCGCACACCGACCCCACGTACAACCGCGCCTCGTTCGCGATCGACGTTCGGGTGGCGGCGGACGGCACCAAGTCGGGCACCTGCACGCCGCTCTACGCGCCGAGCCGCACGAAGTTCACGTGCACGGTCGACTTCACCGGGTCCGGCACCGGCAACCTGATTGCGAACATCCGCGTTCGTCCGTAGCACCCGCACCCGAGGAACGACGATGACCATCTACGATCGACCCAATGGCGTGCACCACCCGCTCGCACGTGTCCTCGCGGCGGTGCTGCTGCTCGCGATGCTCGTCCTGTCATTCCTCGCCTACCCGCCGACGATCCACGCGCAGGTCGCGTGGCAGGATCCCGTCTCGCTACCGCCGCTGAGCGGCTCGAATGACACGGGTCGCGCCGCGCCCGCGCCGCTCAATCCCGAGCTCGACGGCTCGTTTCCGGTCTCGATCTCGACGCAGCCGACGCTGGTGTGGAAGAACGTCCCCGCCGGTACGGGCCAGGTGCAGTTCAAGGTCGTCTCGCTGACGGCGAACGTGAAGGCCGCGCCGATCTGGCAGACCACGGTGCGCGTGAGTGCCGATGGCACTGCGCGTGCGCGCGTCGGCGCCGGCATCCTCAAGCAGGGCGCGTCGTACGGCTGGGCCGCGGTCTCGACGTCCGACGGCGCGCAGTCGAAGGGCCCGTTCGGGCTGACGATCGACGTTCAGCGGTCCAGCGTGCAGCCGACGTGGCGGCTTGGCGACGTCGCCGTCGCCGAGGTCACGGGCGAGCTCGTCTACCAGTATCAGGGCGCATCATTGTCCGCCCTGGCCGGCACCGTCAGCTGGATGCTGACGCACCGCCCGACGAACACGGCGCGCCCCGGCCTGCCAAGTGGGTGGAACCTTGCCGTGTCGGGCTCGACGTCATGGCAGTCGCTCAAGCTGAACGCCGATGGCTCGGTCACGCTGACGAACACCAACGGCGCGTCGGTGTCGTACACGCGTACGGGAGATAACCAGTGGAAGCCCGCCGTGGGCCGCTTTTCGACGGCGGGCCAGGCGACGATGCTCACCCAGAACGGTGACGGCACGTTCACCGCCACGGACTCGAGTCGGCTGGTGACGCTGTTCGCGAAGCCGACCCTCAACGTCAATGGCTATCCGACGAAGGTGTGGGGTCTTGACGCGCCGACGATCCAGCAGACATGGGTGGCGGGTCGTATCGCGAACGTCACCGATCCGGTCACGCAGAACACGAGCACGTTCATCTACGGCGGCAGTGACGGCTGCGGCACCACGACCGATCCGGGCTTCCAGGCCGCTCCGCAGGGCATGCTCTGCGGCGTCCTCGACTGGGACGGCAACCTGACGCTGATCGAGTACGTGCAGACGAAGGCGGGCCCGCAGATCGGCCGTCTCGTCAGCGGTCTCGGTCTGGGTGTGAACTCCGGCGTGCAGGACATCGGCTGGGACGACAGCGGCCGCATCGTCGAGACGCGCGTGCCGTTCACGACGCGTGTCGTTGCGTCGGGCGCCGTGCCGGGTCTCGGTACCGACGACGATCGCTCCAAGACGCAGGTCACGTACGACGCCCAGGGGCGTGTCGCGACGGTGACGGCGCCCGAGGGGCTGATCACGCAGGAGACGCAGCCGGCGAACCGCACGCATCGCGCGCAGGCCGCGATCTCATATGCGCCGTTCAGCATCACGGGCACCAGCGATGGCGCACCGGCGGGCATTCTCGAGCAGACGTGGACCGATCCGGTCACGATGCAGCAGACGAAGTCGCGTGATCGACAGGGCAACATCGTCGCCTACGCGTACGACACCGACGGCAATCTGATCCGCACGACGGATCAGACGACCGGCACCGTCACGGAAACGACGTACGACGACCAGGGCCGCGCGATCGCGCAGCTCGGACCGACGCGCGGCGCGCTCACGAGCCCGACGGCGCCGCGCACCAGCACGCAGTACGACCAGAACACCGATGGCACGCCGTGGACCGGCTTGGCCGTGCGCTACTGGGACAACGCGAGCTTCAACGATGCGCCCAAGGGCGGCACGACGGGGCCGATCATGCCGGGGGCGACCACGGCGATTGCCGGGCTCTCGACCAACTGGGCGACCGCGCCCGTCGAGACCGCCACGGGAGCGTGGGCGGCGCGCCTGACGGGTCTCTACGTCGCAGGCGCCGATGGCTCGCACGTCTTCCAGAACACGACGACCGCGCAGATGTGGGTCAACGGCTCGCTCTGCTCGCCGACGTGCACCGTCACGATGAAGAAGGATGCGACCGTGTCGCTGCAGCTCGACGTCGTCTCGGCGACGGGCGCGACAGCGGGCATCAACGCGCTGGTCACGCCGCCCGGCGGGCAGCGGGCGCCGATTCCGACGTCGTCGCTGCGGCCCAACTACGGCCTGGCGACGTCGTCGACCGTGCGCGAGCATCAGGCCGGCGGCGGCACCACCGACCTCGTCACGCGCATGGTGTACGACAACGTCACCACGCAGCTGCTCGAGACGATCGCCCCGTCGGGCGCGAAGCAGACGCGCACGTACGAGCCGTATAACCCGGCCAAGGGCCAGTGGGGCCGCTCGACGAGCGTCACCGACGCCTCGGGCGCCACGACGACGTCGACCTTCACCAGCGTCGACGCCGTTGGCACGGATTGCCAGGGCAACGTGTGGGCGCAGGAGGGTGCCCAGCAGTCCGTGACCCTCGCGGGCGGCTCGACGGTGTCGCAGGTGGTCGCGCCCGGCGGCGGTGCCCTCAAGTCGACCGACGGCACGACCACCACGTGCGGCTCGTCGCTGCCGAACTCGGTCGGCACGTCGTCGACCACAACCGGCGTCGGAGCCGAGGTCGCGAACACGACCGCGCAGTACGTGAAGGGCAATCCGCTCGTCGTATCCTCGTCGACGACGTCGCAGGGCACGACCGAGACGACGCTGTCACGCCTCGACTCGAACGGCAGCGTCTGGCAGACGACCGACAGCCTCGGCACGAAGACGGTCGTGCAGGAGGATCCCTTCACGGGGCTGACGACGCGGAAGACCGAGACGACCGCCGGAGGCGAGACGCGCACGATCGACTACACGTACGCGGCCAACCAGCAGGTGGCGACGATCACCGTCAATGGCCAGCTGCTGCTCACCAACGAGTACGCCGCCGATGGCCGGCAGCTGCGCACCGTGCTCGCAAACGGCGCGGTGCAGACGTTCGAGCT
>JBPCSK010000523.1:0-6021 GCA_051007275.1 Gaiellales bacterium
GGCCAGCTGCTCATCGATCGCGTCGGCCGTCTCGGCGACGGTGCGCACCGCGTGCATCACCGCGACCTCCTGCAGGTCGTCGGCGAGAATCGCGTGCTCGAACCAGAGCTCGCGGCGGGCGTCCGTGTAGGCGAAGCGACCGACCGTGGTCTCGTCGGCGATCGCGCAAGCGGCGAGCGCGAGCTCGTCCGAGAGATCGACATCGACAAGCACCGGGGCGGCGACCACCAGGACGCTCGAGCGTTCGAGATGGTGCATGGCGGACACGAAGACGCGGGTGGAGCCGGCTTCGCCGTGCAGCCCCCAGACTGGATCGTCGACGAAGCCGTGGGCCTCGAGCCAGCGGGCAGCACGCTCGCGCACGACGCCGACGCGCTCCTCAGCACCACGGCGGACGTCCACGTCGGGCGTGCGTGCTTCGCCTGGATCCATGCCACCGACGCGCATGTGCAGGCGCGCGCCCTCGTTGGCGGCAAGCCATCCCGCCGTCCAGACCGCGACGGTGACCTCCTCCTGCGCGAGCGTATGCCCGCCGAGAATCGACTGCTCGGCGACGAGCGCGCTGCCATTGTGTCGCAGACGTCCGAGCACGAAGCCGTCGTGCTCGAGCAGCACGGCCGCCGCGAGCGGGCCGGTGAACTTCGGCACGGGCAGCACCTCGGACGTCGCGATGACCATGGCCTGCGCCGCGTCATCGGGGTCGGCGGTGACGTCGACGCGCACCGACATGCGGGCGTTGCCGACGCGACCGCGCCACGCGGCGTCGCGCGGATCCTCCTCGACGAACGTGCGCTCGAGGGCGCGCCTCACCGAGGCGACGGTGCCGGGAAAGGCCTGCTCGGTCATGACCACCTCGTCGGACGGACGAAGGTACGGGCGACGATCGCCGCCTTGCGTGGGCGCGAGACCACGGACCGACCGCGGTCGGCACCGTACCCGGAGCGCTCGATCTGGCGCAGGATCTCGCGGTACATCGCACCGGCGGCCGCGACCGAGCGGCGGCCGTGCACCAGCATGGGCACGCCGGCCAGGCCTTGGGCGTAGAGGCCGTCGGCCCGTGCGATCTGGTCGCGGTAGAGCTCCGTGCGATCTTGCGTGGCGAGGTCGGTGATGCCGAAGCGGTCGAGCGTATCGCGCGCCAGGTAGACGCGCCCGTTGGCGAGATCCTCGTCCACGTCGCGCAGGATGTTCGTGCGCTGCATGGCATTGCCGAGGGCGCGCGCCGCATTCCATGCGGCGTCGTCCCAGACGCCGAGAATCGAGGCCATCATCTCGCCGACGCAGCCAGCCACGCGGTAGCAGTAGACATCGAGGTCGCCCTCGGTCTGGATGTCGGGCACCGCGAGGTCGTCGCGCATGCCCTGCAGGAAGGCGACGAGCGCGGGACGCGGCAGGCCGTAGCGGCGGGTGAGGTCGTCGAGGATGACGGTCTCGCGCGTCGAGGTCTCGTCGGTGACGAGCCAGGTCTCGACGGCGGCCACGGCGGCATCGGCATCAGGGCTCTGCTCGTCGACCAGATCGTCGAGCGTGCGCAGGACGAGGTAGAGCAGGACGACGTCATCGCGCACGGTGGCGGGCAGGAGCCGGGCGGCGAGCGAGAACGTGCGCGCGGCGTTCTCCATGACCTCCTGCGCCTCGGGCAGGTAGCCGTCGGTGGTCTGGTCGCCGCGGCGCGGGAGCCTCACGACGGGATCCCCAGATCGCGGCGCACCAGACCCGCTGCCACCTCGGCACCCAGCAGCACGCCCGGGACGCCTGCCCCCGGATGCGCACCCGCACCCACGTGGTACAGCCCGTCGACGGTGCGGTCCTTGTTGGGCTGGCGAAAGTACGCCGAGCGCGTCAGCACGGGCTCGGTCGAGAACGCCGTGCCCTCATCCGCGTCGTAGCGCTGCTCGAAATCGGCCGGCGTCATCCGGTGCTCCACCTTGATCGATGCGCGCAGGCCAGTCAGCCCCGCGTCGTGCTCAAGGTAGTCAAGCACCTTGTCGCGCCAGACGTCAGAAATCGCATCCCAATCGTCACCCGAGGCGAGATTCGGAACCGGTAGCAGCACCGCCAGCGAGTCGCCGCCTGCGGGCGCCATCGACGGGTCGGTGCGCGCCGGCACGTGCAGGTAGAGCGACAGCGTCTCGGGGAGCACGCGCCGCTTGGTCACGTCGTTGATGAACGTGCGGTACCCGTCGCCGACGAAGAGCGTGTGATGCAGCAGCTCCGGCCACTGGCGGTCGGTGCCGAGGTAGAGCAGGAAGCACGACATCCCGTTGCGCGAGCCGCGGAAGCGCCACGGCGCGCGATCGGGGGCGCCCTTGAGCAGCCGCGTCCGCGTGCGCACCGGATCGGCGTCGGAGACGACGACCTCGGCCGGCAGCACCTCGCCGTCGGCCAGCCGCACCCCGATCGCCTTGCCGCCGCGGACGATGATCTCGTCCACGTCCGCGCCGCAGCGCACTCGACCGCCAGCGCCTTCGACCGCGCGGACCATCGCCTGGACGATGGAATACGTGCCGCCCTTCGTGTACCAGACGCCGTCGGCCACCTGCAGGTAGGCAAGCGCGGCGTAGACGGCCGGCACGCGGTACGGATCGCCGCCGATGTACAGCGAGTGGAAGCTCATCGACTGGAAGATGTGCGGCTCGTCGAAGTACTTCGCGCAGAAGTGCGAGAGGCTGCGTGCCGCGTCGAGGCGCAGCATCGTCGGCAGCAGCTGCGCGAACGGCAGCGGGTTCTCGAAGGCCTTGCGTCCGGCGGCGAGCACCGCGTTCTCGTGGATCAGGCGCGAGGCCTCGAGGAAGGCCGGGTAGTTGGCGGCGTCGTGCGCAGAGAGCTTCGCGAGCTCCTCCTGCATCGCCGCCACCTCGCCCTTGAAATCGATGCGCGTGCCGTCGTGCGGCCAGTCGATGCGGTAGAACGGGTCGAGCGCGATGAGCTCGACCTCGCTGCGGAAGTCGCGATCGAGCAGCGCGAACAGCTCGTCGAAGCACCACGGCATGGTCACGAGACTCGGACCGAGGTCCCATGTGTACCCCTGATCCTTGATCTGCGAGGCGCGCCCGCCGGGCGCGGGCAGGCGCTCGACGACCGTGACGTCGAGCCCGGCCGCGAGCATCCGCATGGCGGCCGCGAGCCCGCCGAAGCCAGAGCCGATCACGATCGCGCGATTGGGCTGCGGGACGGTGGTCATCAGACGCAGCGTAGGCGCGGTTGCAGCACCGCGACGCGGCGGCGATGAAGGGAACGGACCATTGCCATCCCTATCGCAGCACGACCCGGATCAGAGCAGGCGCTCTGCCCGGGGAAACGCCGGTGCCTGGGCGACCGGCTGCGGCCCGCCGAAGAGGCCTCCCTCGCCGAAGCCCACGCCGAGGTCGCGCACGCGCACGGCGTCGGCCGGCGTCTCGATGCCCGCGGCGATCACGTCGAGCCCGAACTCCGTCCCGACCGCGACCGCGTACGTGATGACCGTATCGTCCAACGCGCTGGTGCTCTCCGCCGACGTGACTGCCGGGTCGAGCCGCAGCTGCGTGAACGGCAGCTCACGCAGCGCCATCAGGGATCCCACGCGACCGCCGAAGCCGTCGAGGGCGAGGCCGATGCCGAGGCGCCGGAGGCCGAGCGCGGTCTCTCGCGCCACCGGCAGATCCGCGCTCGAGCTGTCCCGCAGCTGCAGCACGATGCGCTGCGCATCCACGCCCGCCGCCGACAGGTCGTTGTGCAGCCGTGCCGTCAGCGAGCGGTCATCGAGCACCGCGCTGGTCACGCTGATCCCCAGCGGCACCTCGGCGAGCGGCAGCGTCGCATCGGCCGCAATCTCAACCACGCGGCGCAGGAGCCACTGATCGACACGGTCGATGAGACCCGCGCGCACCGCGTGCTCGCGGAAGGCATCGACGTGCAGGAGCTCGTCGCCATCGTGGAGGAAGAGCACGAGCTCGCACGCGACCAGCGCACCCGAGTGCAGGTCGACGATCGGCTGGGCATGCGGCTCGAGACGGTCGTGCTCGAGCGCTCGGTGCAGGCGCTGCCCCCACGTCATCCGAACGCGCATCCGCACTGCCGCCTCGGCGTCTCCCGACGGGTACTCAGCGACACCGCTGCGTCCTGTCGCCTTGGCCTCGTAGAGCGCGAGGTCCGCGCGCGTCATCGCCTCGTCGGCCACCAGATCGTCTCCCGGCCGCAGCACGACCATCCCGATGCTGGCGTGCACGCCGGCCATCAGCTCGAGGTCCCCGGCGCGGGCGCAGCGCACTGCCGACAGCACGCGCTCGGCGGCGATCCGCGCGTCGAGCTGCGTGGCTCGCCGGACGATCACCGCGAACTCGTCACCGCCGAAGCGCGCGGCGCAGTCGCCATCGCGCAGCGACTCGCCGATGCGCAGCCCGACGGCCTTGAGCAGCTGGTCACCCATGGTGTGCCCGTACAGATCGTTGAAGCGCTTGAAGCCATCGAGGTCGATCAGCAGCAGTGCGGCGCTGTCGCCCCGCGTGCAGCGGCGCAGCGCATCGGCAAGCGCCGCATCGAAGGCGACGCGGTCGAGGAGCCCCGTGAGCGCATCGCGCGATGCCTCCTCACCCGCGAGCGCGCTCGCCTCGGTGTGGCGCGGCAGGAACGTCGGCATGCCGATCACGTGCCAGGCACCATTCCGGAATGCACCCTCGAGGTGGAGCAGGACCGTGACGTCGGAGTCGCGGTGGCCGGTGCGCACCGCGACGGAGAGGCCATCGTCCGTCCGAGCCAGCAGCGAGAACAGGTACGGTGCGTCCGCGGCGCAAACCGCGGTGGCGATGCCGGCGCCGAGGGGAACGCCGACCTCGCGCTCCCAGATCTCATCGCACGCGGTGACGACACCCTGCCGGTCGAGACTGGCGGTGCCGAAGCGGCGATTGCGGTGGGCAGGCGGATGGCGGTGCTCGCGGCGCAGGGGAATCGGTTCCTCAAGTCGTTCGTCAAGCGAATGCACGGTGGCTCCTTTCGTCAAGCCAGAACTACGTTGCCGCGGTGGGGTGCGCCGCGATGCGCCAGAGGAGCCCGCCGACCTCGATGAGGGACCGGCGGGCTCCAGGCGCATGCCCTGTCGGGTCAGCCCGTGACAGGCAGGGACCGGCAGAGGGCGAAGCGGTGCGTGACCGTCTTGGCCTTGGGCGTTGCCCCGGTTGCGAAGGTCACGCGGGCGGTGACGGTGTGGACACCGTTGTCGAGCGGCCCGAGGCGCGTCGCGAGGACGAACGTCTGGACCCCCGTGCCCTTACCCGGCACCTGCCTGACCACGCGACCGTCGCGGCGGAACACGACGCGAGCGATGTTGCGGCCAGTCACCCGAGTGGTGACGGTGCTGCCGAGGATGCACCCCTCGGGACCCGCGATGCGCGCGGTACCGCGCACGATCGCCGGCGGGGCGACGACGGGCGTCGGCGGTGCGATCACCGGCACGTCGTCATTGGTGATCGTGCAGGTCGCCTCGCCGCCAACCGCGACCGAGATGACCGAGCCGAGCTGCGAGCCGCCAACGCACGTCCACGCGCTGGCGGCATAGCCGGCCGGACCGGTCTCCGTCAGCGTCCAGGTATCAGCCAGCAGGCCGGCACCGGAGTCAACCGGGGCCGTGCCGGTGACGGTGTTCCCGGCCGTCCCGGTCGCGGTGAGCGTGAAGTCCGCCGCCGTCGCCGTGCCACCGTTGTCATTCACCACGACCTTGCGCAGGCGCAGGATCGGGGCGATGTCGTCGTTGGTGATCGTGCAGGTCGCCTCACCGCCGATGCCGACGGTGATGCTCGAACCTTCCTGCGAGCCACCCGTGCACGCCCACGCGCCCGCGGCATACCCCGCTACGCTCGACTCGCCCAATGCCCACGTGTCGGCCTGCAGGGTCGCACCGGAGTCGACCGGGCTCGTGCCCGAGACGTCATTCCCCTCCGTGCCCGTGGCCGTCAGCGTGAAGCTCCCCTCGGTCGCCGTACCACCGTTGTCATTGACCACCACCTTGCGCAGGTGCAGCACCGGCGCGACGTCGTCGTTCGTGAT
>JBPCSK010000524.1:0-1853 GCA_051007275.1 Gaiellales bacterium
CCGTTCGAGGACACCACCGGCGTCATAAAACCGGCGGCGATGTAAATGGCTCTCAACAGCCTCACCCACGACCGCATCGCGGACATCCCGTTGCCGGTGTGTCCGAAGCCGTCCTGATCCTCGCGAGCCCGCAGGGGTATCGCCTATCGTCAATCCATGAGCGCTGCCAGCGACCTCGCCGCAATCATCACGTCCATCACCGGCGTGGACATCGGCGACCTCGACGGTGATCGCGCTCTGGCGGAGGCAGGTGAGCGGCTCGCCGCCTGCAATCTGGGCATGCTCAGCATTGCCAATCCTGGGGGCTTCTCGTGGCCGGGGCACTGGATCGCGATCGCCGAGCAGGCGGATGGCACCCGCGTGCCCGTGGCCATGTTCGGCGTGCCGTCTGGCCCGCTGCACGACGCGGGTGCTGTCGTGCTGGCGTCGGCGAGCATCGTCGAAGCCCTCGTGGTCGTCCCGCTCGATCTCGACCGGCCGCATGGCGTCGGCGCGTACGGAAGCGCGCAGTCGAGCGGCACAGTCACCGCGATCTTCACCGCTCCGGCGGCTGGCGCCCCGTGTATCGCGCACGACGCACGGCGGGCGCTGGTCGAGCTCGGCCTCGAGGGTGATCGCTATGCGACCAACAGCGGCACGTTCTCCAAACCCGGACGCAACGGCCAGGCACTCACGCTCGTGGCGGAGGAGGCGCTCGCACAGGCGCGCGCCAACGGTGCCGACATCGACGACGCGACATGCCGCCGCAACGTGATCACCCGCGGCATCGAGCTGGAACCGCTGATCGGCCACTGCTTTGCGATCGGCGACGCCACCTTCCGCGCAACGCGGCTCGCTGAGCCGTGCGCACACCTCGAGCGCGTCACCCGACCCGGCGTCCTGCGGGCGATGGTGCACCTCGGCGGCATCCGTGCCGACGTCCTCAGTGCCGGCGAGATCCGGGTCGGCGACACCGTGCGGATCCTCTCGGACTGACGTTCCGAAGAGGGTGACTGGGGGTACGGCATCCCCGCGACGCTGGGAGAAGGCGACAGGTAGCGTGAGTCCACCGTTCCCAATTCCTCCGGAGGATCCCCCATGAAGAAGCTGCACCGCGTCGCCCTGCTCGGCGCACTCGCTCTCGTTGCCATCGCCGCTTTCGCGCCGATCGGCTCGGCCGCGACGGACTCGACGAACGCGATCGCCCTCAAGCCCGGTAAGAAGGCCTCGTTCCTCGTCGCGACCAACCCGTCGACGGGATACGCGTGGAAGTGGACGACGGCGCCCGACGCCGCCATCGCGGCCGGCAGCGAGCCGAAGGTCCTGCCGAAGGCATCGAGCATGGTCGGCGTCTCCCAGAAGGCGCGCATCACCATCACCGGCAAGGCGCCGGGCGTCACCACCGGCGTGCTCTCGTACATCGCGCCCGACGGCACGACCGTCGGGAAGACGCTGACGATCTACATCGCCGTCGGTTGAGTCTGACGTGGGGCTGCGCACCAGCTGGCGCGCAGCCCCGCGTCAGACCTTCTTGACCACGCTGGACTTCAGCTGCATCGGGCCGAAGCCATCGACCTTGCAGTCGATGTCATGATCGCCGACGCCGTTGACGAGCCGGATATCGCGGACCTTCGTGCCGATCTTGATCGACGTCGGGCTGCCCTTGACCTTCAGGTCCTTCACGACCGTGACCGTATCGCCGTCCTGGAGGACATTGCCGACGCTGTCACGGACCACGGGCTCGGCGTCCGCAGCAGCCGCCGTCGCTTCCCCCGGAACCCACTCGTGCCCGCACATGGAGCAGACCGTGAAGTCGCCGAGCGGATAGTTGAGATCGCTGGAGCAGGCGGGGCAGAGGACGGTGTCATCGGACA
>JBPCSK010000525.1:0-3105 GCA_051007275.1 Gaiellales bacterium
CCCATGCACCACGGCGTTGGCCAGCAATTCGCGCAGGACTTCAGCGACCACCCCAACTGCTGCGGGGCGAGGCTCGTCCACCCGAACATCCCAGGTGATCTCGAGCATGCGCGACCAGTCGTGCTGCGCGACATCCACCACCTGCGCCAGCGAGCAGGGTCCGCTCGCGGCTGCATCATCAGCCGCGGCGAGCGCGACCTCGGCATCACGCATCGCAGCCTCAAGACGGACTGCGTCACCGCCACGCGCTGCCTCCCGCACCGCATGGCTCGCGTTGACCAATCGTGGCTGCAGCGTGCCGTGCAGGTGGGCGGCAAGCGCACGGCGCATCCGCGCGAGCTCCTGGTCGAGGGCCAGCTGCGCCACCTCGCGTTCGGCCACCATCGCCTCCAAGTCGGCGATGGTGTCACGAGCAAGATCGCTGGCTGCCGCGGGGATGCCGCCGACGATCACCAGCAGCGTCAGCAGGACCACCGCGGGAGCGAATGCGGCGGCGCTGATGCCGAACCACGCCGCACCCAGCGCGGTGGTGGGCACGACAGCGACCAGGATCGCACCCACGACCACGGGAATCGTGAGGCCCCCACGCGCGCGGATGCACCTCCTCCCGACGCGAAACACCGCGCCGATCGACACCACGGCGACCGCTGCCAGCACGAAGGCTCCGACCCAGCCCGAGGACTCCACCACGAGCGGGCTGGAGATCGCAACGAACCCCACCGTGGGCACGAGGACGGGCAGCGGGTTGCGCCTGGTCTCGAACGCGGCAACCTGACGCCACGACATCGAGGGGTAGTCCTGCCGTGGAGCGGCCCACAGCTCGTGACTGAGCGGTCGCACGCTGTCGCGTGCCGTCTGCATGAGCAGATCGGCGATGAGCTCGGCGTCCGTCTCTCCTCTCGCCCGCATGGCCGCAGCGCTGGACCGCGACGCATCCAGCTGCTGGTTGACGGTACCTCTGAGGACGTCAAGCGCGGTCTCGATCGCACCGGATGCGCGCAGTCGCTCGGCCTCGACCTCGACGTCACGGGCGATGAGTCGCGCACGCGTGCTGGAGTACCAGTCGCGCGTGGCGAACACGTAGGCCGTCGCCGGCAGCAGGATGGCCGCGATCAGCATCGAGATTCCCGTCCCTCGAATCAACAGACCATCGACGACCTGCTGTCCCTGCTCCGTGCGGATGGCGATGACGCACGCGGTTCGCGCGAGCGCCATCACCCCGCCCAGCACGGAGACCGCCCACACGGGCACGGGCCTCACGCTTCGGGACCTGAACACCGTGAGGTGCGCTGCCAGCAACACGCCTCCCATCAGCAGCCACTGGGCGACGACGAACAGCGGAGCGTCGCCCGGCGCAACGCCGTACCCGAGCGCCGTGACGTCGGCCATCGCCGTGCCGATGACGAGGAGGACGCAGAGCACCGCATACCCGCGCAGCGAGATCGCCCAGCGACCCCCGATGCGCTCGCGCGCGCTAGGAGGCAGGTGGCTGATCATCTGCTGCGCCGCTCAACGCGTAGTACGCGCGTGTCATCTGTACCCGTGGATTGCGTGTGCGATCTCCGGCGATGCCGAGCCGGTGGGCGATGCGGTTGATGGTGCGCTCCACCGACGCCTCGGTGACCGACCGGGCGCGCGCGATCTCGGCATTGGTCAGACCGAGCGCCACCAGTCGCAGGATCTCCGTCTGCGCATCGGTGAGCTGCCGCGGTCCCGTCGGGCGCGCGACGGGGACGCGGGACGCGGTGGCCATGCGCGCGACAGCGCGCTCCATCACCCCCACCAGCGTCGCGAGGTCCGACACCGTGTGCTTCAGCACGTAATCGGCACCGTTGGGCAATTGCGCCAGCTTCGCGCCGACCAGGCGAGGGTCCCGATAGGAGGTGAGCACCACCACGCCGAGGTCGGGCTGGTGCCTGCGCAGGGCGTGCGCGACGACGATGCCGTTGGGGCCGGTGCCCAGATCGAGGTCGGTGAGCAAGACGTTGAACGCCACACGATCGGCGGCGGCCAGCGCCTCGTCGGCATCTGCGCACGCTGCCACCACGAGTGCGCCCCATTGCCCTAGCGCGCCTTCCATGGTGCTGCGGAGGAGCGCGTCGTTCTCGACGAGAAGTACGCGAAGCATGATCGTGATGATGACTGTACGCGGGTCATGCGTGGGGGCACCTTGGCAGTTCGGGCCTTTCACGCCAGCGCCCTCGTTGGCGCCGGTATCGTCGAACCCATCGGCTGTCTCACCACACCCGCTGCTCGATCCCCCCGCCGTCGCTCGAACCGCGGCTGCGTTGCGCTGGCCGTCTTCCTCGTGAGTCTGGCCGTGACGAGCGGCGCGGCTCAAGCGACACCCGGTGCCAGCATGAGCGGGCAGAACCTGAACGGACACAATTTCGCAGGCGCGAATCTGCAGTCTGCCGACTTCCGAAACGCCGACCTCTCCGGCGCCAGCTTCAAAGGCTCCGACCTGCGGGGAGCTGACTTCAGCGGGGCGAACATGAAGCAGGCCGACCTCCGCGGCGCCAACATGCAGGGGGCCGATCTGCGCGGGGCCAACGTCAGCGGATCGAACATGAAGAAGGCCGACCTCCGCGGCTCCAAGATGAGCGGCGCCAACATGATGCGATCGAACCTGAGCAAGGCACAGCTCGGTCCCGCGCCGCCGACGAAGTCAAGCGGCCAGAGGCCGTCTCGTCCGCGGTTCGGCGTGCGGCTGACGGACGCCATCCAGACGCGTGCCGCCGCATCCTGCGGGACCTCCTGCGGCGGGGCCGACCTGTCGGGTGCCAATCTGATCGGCGCCTCGCTCGTCGGCGCCGACATGTCGCGCACCAACCTCGTCGGCGCTTCGCTGCAGACCGCCGACTTCTCGTATGCGGGCATGCCCGGAGCCAACCTCACCGGCGCGATCGTGGCAGGCACCAAGTTCGGCAGCGTGGCGTCGGCCGCGGGACTCATCAGCGGCTACCTCGTGGGAACGCCGGCCTCGCGACCGCCGGGATACACGCTGTTCAACGGGTATCTGATCGGTCCCGGCGCGAATCTCTCGGGTGCTTCCCTCGTCGGGGCGTCCTTGTCGGGCCTCAACCTCGCAGGAACGAACTTCAC
>JBPCSK010000526.1:0-1799 GCA_051007275.1 Gaiellales bacterium
ACGGCAGTGAGTGGGTCCTCGACGGCACCAAGATGTGGATCACCAACGGCTCGATCGCCGACGTCGCGATAGTCTGGGCGGCCACCGATGACGGCATCCGCGGCTTCATCGTCGAGAAGGACATGCCGGGCTTCAGCGCCCCGCAGATCCACAAGAAGATGTCGCTGCGCGCGTCGATCACGTCGGAGCTCGTGCTCCAGGACGTGCGCGTGCCCGACGCCAATCGCCTGCCCGAGGCCACGAGCCTGCGTGGTCCGCTGTCCTGCCTGAACGAGGCCCGCTACGGGATCGTGTGGGGCGTCGTCGGCGCGGCGCGCGCCTGCTACGACGAGGCGCTCTCCTACGCCACCGAGCGCATCGTGTTCGAGAAGCCGCTCACGTCGTATCAGCTGACGCAGCAGAAGCTCGCCGAGATGGTGCTGGAGATCAACCGCGGCATGCTAATGGCGCTGCACCTTGGTCGCATGAAGGACGAGGGTCGCCTCCGCCCAGAGCACGTCTCGCTCGGCAAGATGGGCAACGCACGTGGTGCGCTCGAGATCGCCCGTTCGGCCCGTTCGATCCTCGGCGGCAACGGCATCACGCTCGAGTACCCGGTGATCCGCCACATGAACAACCTCGAGAGCGTCTTCACCTACGAGGGCACGCACGAGGTCCATACGCTCGTCGTGGGCGGCGCCGTCACCGGCATTCAGGCCTTCCGGTGAGTCCGCTCGCAGGCCTGCAGTACGTCGTGACGTTCTCCACGACGTCCGATGGCAACGCCCAGCTCCTTCACCAGACGGCGCGGCACGCGTTCGATGCCGATGGGTCATTCACCGTGGAGATCCTCGGCGGCCCCAACGGCGCGCTCCCTGACGTTAGGCCTGCTGGAGCCGCGGAACTGGTGGCGGAACAGGGGGACGCGCTGATCTACCGCAGTCGCGTAGCCGGTGAGGTGTCGACGGCGACCACGGTGCTGACGCTCCACTCATCGTCCGCCGGCGAGTTGTTCTCCACAGCCGGCGAGGAATGGGTCCGCGGCATCGTCGCCGTCGAGGCGCTCCCCGCCATCGCGCACGATCACTGAATCGGCGCGGACATCGCGGTGAAGCCCGGCCCGCGCGCCTCCTGTCAGCAATGTCAGTAGACTGCGGACATGGGAGCACTCAAGGGGTTTCAATTCATCGCGTTCATCACAGAGACGTCCGAGGGCTGGTCGCACCTGCAGCACTCCGTGCGTCGTCGGACCTTTGGCTCGGACGACGCCAACGTCGTCGAGCTCATCGCAGGCCCCGAGGCCGGCCAGACGCGTGAGTCGCCCGTCGAGCTGATCGCGGAGCAGGGTGACACGCTCATCTTCCGCACGGACGCCATGCCGAACGGCGACATGGTCACCGTCATCCTCACGATCCTGTCGCACACCGCGGGCGAGCTGACGGGCACGGACGGCACCAACTGGCTGCGTGCCGTGGTGCGCATCGAGCAGATGCCCGAAGAGCACCACGACCACTAGCTCATGTGCCAGCGGGCGGGCGGGCGTCGAAGCCCTCCTGCTCGCGGGCGCGTGCCACGCTCGGAAGCGCATGGAAGCGGTCGTAGAGCCCGCCGAGCACGGGATCGTCCCACCACGGGTGGGCGGTCAGCCGCGTCCAGCGGATCAGCATGCCGAGGAAGAGATCATCCACCCCGGGGTCGTCTCCGCGGGTGAAGGCGCTGCCGCCCGCGTACCACGCGGAGCAGCGATCGCGTAGCTCGACCAGATCGCTCGTCCCGCGAGCCGTCACGGCGGCCCTGCCGTCGTCGGTATCCGCGAATCG
>JBPCSK010000527.1:0-10221 GCA_051007275.1 Gaiellales bacterium
CAGGGGCGACGCTGACGCGACCGATCCGCTGCTCGCCCCGAGCCGCTTGCGCTGATCAGGTACGGATGGGGGTCAGACCCCATTCCGAACCTGATCAGCGAAAGCGGCTCGGGTCGAGCAGCGGATCGGTCGCGTCTGCGTCGCCCGTGATGTGATCGGCCACGAGCTCGCCGGTCACCGGTGCGAGCGTGATGCCGAGGGTGCCATGACCCGAGGCGATGATCACGCGCGGATCGCCGGGCAAGGGGCCGATCAGCGGCATCGAATCGGAGCTGAGCGGGCGCTGGCCCATCCAGATGTGCGACGCCTCATGCGGCACGCCGCTGAGGTTGCGCTGTCCGGCCTCGCGCAGGGCATCGACGCGGCGCATGTCGATCGTGTCCGGGTCCGTGCCGATCTCCAGCGTGCCGGCAATGCGGATGCGGCCGTCAAGCGGCGTGGCGACGCAGTGGGCCTCGGTGAAGTAGATCGGGCGCTGCGCGTCGGCGACCGCGCCCTCGAACTCGACGTGGTACCCCTTCGCCGGCGTGATCGGCAGCGACGTGCCGACGTCCTCGGCGAAGCGCCGGGTCCAGACGCCCGCGGCCACGACGACGCGCTCGCACGTGATCGCGCCCTGCGTCGTGGCGAGGCGGATGCGCGGCCCCGAGCGATCGATGCGCAGCACCTCGACGTCCTCGACGATCGTGCCGCCATTGGCGCGCACCCCCTCGCCGAGACGCTGGGTGAAACGCAGCGAGTCAACATGCCCATCATCTGTGGCGAGCGCCCCGTGCGTGGCGCCGTGCACCGACGGCTCGAGCAAGGCGATCTGCGCGGCATCGAGCTCCTCGATCGCGAGACCGGCGTGGCGCGCCTCGGCGACGACCGCCGCACGGCGTGCTTCCGCACCGGGCCCGGACCAGAGGTTGAGCGTGCCGTTCATCACCAGGCCGGTGCCGAGCTCGTCGCTCCACTCGCGATGCAGCTGCGTGCTGCGCAGGGCGAGTTCGCGCAACAGCTGCGTGCCCTCCTCCGCCCGCGCCTCGCTGAGCGACGACGCCGTGAAGCGCGCGACCCACGCCAGCTCGCTGGGCTTGGGCCGGAGCTTCAGCGGCGCCTTCGGGTCGAGCAGGAACCGCAGCCCGTCCTTGAGCGCCGCGGGGGACGCCGTGCGGTCTGAGTGGCTCGGCGTGATCATGCACGCGGTGCCCGCGGAGGCGCCGCTGCCGATGTGGTCGCGCTCGAGCACCACCGTGTCGACGCCGCGCTTGGCCAGCAGGTAGGCCGCGCTCAGACCGACGGCACCGCCACCGATCACCACGACCTCAGCCTGGGTTGGGAACTCGCTCACGGCCGAGAGGGTACAGGCGTTTCACGCCCTGCGGGCGGTCGCAGAGCGCCGTGTTCCGTCCCCCTCGATCAGTCTGCGGGCCGGCCGCACGGGCCGGCTACCACTGGATCCCTCAGGTGTCGCAAGCGGGATCGACCTCATCGACCCACGACAGGTGTGGCGCGGCATCGGCCAGCACGCGCTTGACCCGCTTGACGTGCGGGTTGCGGTTGAAGCGCAGCTCGGCGCCGTCCTCGCGGATGAACGCGATCGCGTTGCGGCGTTCCGCGACACGGGCCATCTCGTCGAAGCCCAACTCGTACATCGCACCGTCGGCATGGACGATCACCGCCGACGTCGGCGTGAGCAGCTGGTCCTCGATCCACAGACGCTCGCGACCCAGCAACCCGAGCGCCACGAGGGCCAGGGCGGCGACCACGACCACGGCCTGCCACACGTGGCTCGAGATGGCAAAGGCGCTGACGCCGACGAAGATCGCCCCGATCAGGCCGAAGTGCAGCGCGGGCGGACGCCGCCGGTGCCGGAACAGCACCGCGGTCTGCGGAGGGGCTGCCTGGGCGACGCTCATGCCGCAACCCTAGTGCATGCCGCGCACGCGCTTTGGTGACCGCGCCCACGCTACGGTTCGGCGCATGAGCAACGCGATCTGGCAGCTGTCGGCGGTCGAGCAGGCGGCGGGCATCAAGAGCGGCAAGCTGTCCCCCGTCGCCGTCGTGCAGGCGTCGCTCGATCGCATCGCCGAGGTGAACCCGCAGCTCAACTGCTTCTGCTTCACCTTCCCCGAGCGCGCGCTCGAGCAGGCACTCGCCGCCGAGCAGGCCATCGCCGATGGCGCCCCGCTCGGGCCGCTGCATGGCGTGCCGATCGCGATCAAGGACCTGACCGCGACCAAGGGCGACCGCACGACGCTGGGGTCGTACTCGCACGAGCACCACGTGCCCGACTACGACAGCGTGATCGTCGAGCGCCTGCGCGCGGCGGGCGCGATCGTGGTCGGCAAGACGACGACGCCCGAGTTCGCGTACTCGAGCTTCACCCGCAGTCCGCTCTGGGGCCCGACGCGCAATCCGTGGAACCCGGCGCTCAACCCCGGCGGGTCGTCCGGCGGCTCGGCGGTGGCCGTCGCCACGGGCTGCGTGCCGCTCGCCGAGGGCACCGACATGGGCGGCTCCGTGCGCATTCCCGCCAGCTACTGCGGTCTCGTCGGCCTCAAGCCCGCGTTCGGCCGCATTCCGCTCGATGTCGTGCCGTCCAGCTGGGACACGATCCACCACTTCGGCCCGCTGGCACGCACGATCGACGATGCGCGGCTGTTCCTGCTGGCCGCGGCGGGCTATGACGATCGCGATGCGCTCTCGCAGACGGCGACGCTCGACTGGTCCAGCCCGATCCCGAGCGACGTGCGCGGCCTGCGCCTCGCCCTCGATGTGGATCTCGGCGACTACGTGGTTGATCCGCAGGTCGAGCGCGAGGTGCGCGCAGCGGCGGCGGCGCTCGCCGAGGCGGGCGCGATCGTCGAGGAGGTCGACCTCGGCTGGACGCGCGAGGTGGCCGATGCCTGGGGCGAGCACTGGAGCGTCTATCTCGCAGCGTGGTTCGGCGACACGCTGCCGGAGTTCGGCGACAAGATGGACCCGACGGTGAAGCGCCTGATCGAGCACGGTCTGAAGATGGATGCCGTCACGTTCAAGCGTCTCGAGCTCGTGCGCCAGCAGGCGTGGGCGCAGCTCGCCGTGGTGCACCGCGACTACGACGCGCTGCTCTGTCCGACGATGGCGCAGCTGCCGCTGCCGATCGACACCGACGAGTACGCCCACTACCGCACGCAGGACGACGGCCGGTACTACGCGCTCGACATGACGAGCCAGTTCAACTTCACGAGCCCGTGCCCCGCCCTGAGCGTGCCGGCCGGCTGGTCGGACGAGGGTCTGCCCGTCGGGCTGCAGATCATCTCCCGCAAGGACCGCGACGATGTCGCGCTGCGTATCGGCGCCGCCGTGGAGGCCGTGCGCCCCTGGGCGGATCACCGCCCGGCGATCTAGCCGCTACGCGCCGCCGAGTCCCGGTCCCGGGCTTGGCCCCCATGGGTCTCGACCGTCGGCGGGCAGCGGCACGTCGATCGAGGCGAGGTAGCCGGCGATCATCCGGTACACGCCGGCGAGGACGCTCAGCTCGAGCAGCCCCTCCACGCCCCACGTCGCGATCACGCGCTCCTGGAGCTCGGCGGGAATCGAGCGGAGCGCCAGCGCCTCGAGCGCGACCGCCACGGCATCGCGCTCCTCGTCCGACAGCGCCGGATCGTCGTAGCGCCCGGCGCGCAGCGCCTCGATCGCAGGCTGCGGCATGCCGGCGCCACGGGCAGTGGGCTCGTGCTTCGACCACACGTACGCGCACCGGGTCTCGTTGGCCACCGCCAGCGTGGCGGCCTCGCGATAACGGTCGGGCACCGTCGCTGCGGTTCGGTAGAATCGCCCGATCTCGAGCATCATCCCGGCCAGCTCGCGGTGCAGCGTGAGCGTGCCGTAGAGCCCATCGAGGCGCCCGCGCTGCTCCTTCAGCTGCGCGTAGTGCGCCTCCTGCTCCGCATTCCGAATGCCGTGCTCGCCGAGGTCAGCCATGCGCGCAGCGTACCGCCAGCATCACCGCGGAGGGACGTGATGGGCCCGGGCCCATCACGCCCCTCGATCGTCGCCGCAAACCCGCATGGCTGTGTACGCCAAACGTGTGACATTCGAAAACCCCCTGCAAACGCGGTGGTTTTTTGCCGGACGCGATGGGCCCGGGCCCATCGCGTCCGGCACATCGCCTGCGAAGCCGCATGGTTGCGTGTGCCATGTTCGTCACGCAGGCCGGGAGGCCGCAAATTGCGGGAATCCACCGCGAAACGAGGCATGCGCGGAGCGTGATTGGCCGAAGGCGCAAAGCATGCACGAAGCTCGCGTACCTATCGCGCGCGAAACGCGCACCACGTGCGCCGGAGTCGCACGGAACGTCTGATCAGGCGCGCGGGAAGCGCATGAGGCCGGCAGAGGGCGTCAGCACCGCCGCGACCGGAAGATCGTGCGGCTCCGTCGGTACCGCTTCGATCAGCTCGTCGTCGGCCACCACGGCGATCACCTCGCCCGAGGCGCGCGGCAGCGACCGGTCGTAGCAGCCGCCGCCCTGTCCCAGGCGCCGCCCCTCGCGGTCGACGGCGAGCGCCGGGGCGAGGATCACGTCGGCGTCGGCGATCGCATCGAGACCCAGGCGCGGGCCGGTCGGCTCGAGCAGGCCGAAGGCAGCGGGGGCAAGATCGCTCGCACCGGTGTACTCCGCCCAGTCGAGGTTCATGTCGTCAAGGGTGATCGGTAGCAGCACGCGACGACCATCGGCGACGAGCGCGTCGAGCAGCGGCAGCGTGGGCACCTCTCCGCCCGCGCCGACGAAGGCCGTCAGCGTTCGGCCAGGGATGCTCGCGACGTGCGCGGCGAGGAGCGTGCCCCACGCCGCGAGCTCTGCGTCGGAGCGAGCACGGCGGCGGGCACGGTGCTCGCCGCGTAGCGCCTGCTTGTCCATCAGACCACCGTCTCGACAGGCGGGACGTCATCGAGCGCGTCACCGTCGGACGCCGATACGGCGTCGGGATACTGCGCGCGCAGCGCGCGAACGCTCGGCGTGCCCAGCACGATCGCGGCGTTCACGAGCACGGCCACGAAGGCGATCACCTCCGCGCCGGTGTTCGAGAACGCACCGGTGATCGGACCGACGAGGATCATGCCGACGGGCAGCATCGCGACGCTCCCCAGCGTGCGGAACGACCCGACGCGCGACCGCAGCTCCTGCGGCACCTCGCGCGTGATGGTGGTCTCGAGCAGCGTGCCGGAGATCGAGATCACGGAGCCAGCGATGATCGCGGCGAGTGCGAGCACGATCACCGGCGGCGCGAAGGCCAGGGCGATGAAGAAGAAGGCGAATGGGATGCAGAGGATGTACGCGAGGATCAGCGGGCGCTGCGGACGCAGCTTCATCGCGGTCAGCCCGCCGATCAGGAACCCGATGCCGAAGCCCGAGACGACGGCCGCCCAGGAGCTCGCCCCGCCGAGCTTCTCGTCCGCGATCGCCGGCCCGACGGCATAGATCGACGGCATCACGAAGAGCGCGTAGAGCACCTCGCCGATCACGACGACGACGAGCCAGTGCCGCGACGAGAACGCCGTCCAGCCCTCGCTCAGGTCGTGGCGGAAGTTCCGGTTCTTCCAGGGCGTCGGCGTGCCGGTGGTGTGCATCAGCCCCAGGCAGATCGCGCTGACGCCGAACGAGGCGGCGTCAAAGGCGATCGCCCCGGCCGGGCTGATCAGCGCCACCAGCGCACCGCCGATCGCACCGCCGACCGCGATCCCGAGCGCAGGCGTCGTGGCGAGCAGTCCGTACGCCTCCTGCAGCCGCTCGGGCGACACCGTCTGCGGGATGATCCCCGACAGCGCCGGTCGGAAGAACGCCTCGCCGATGCCGTAGATCGCCATCAGGCCCACGAGCACCCAGATCGAGCCGTGGCCGGAGACGAGCACAACGAACGTGATCAGCATGATCGCGCCGCGGATCAGATCGCTGGTGAGCATCACGAGCCGGCGCGGCAGGCGGTCGGCCCAGACGCCGCCGACCAATAGGAAGATCGCATTGGGGATGGCCCGCGCCGCGAGCACCAGTCCGACCTGACCGACCGAGCCGCCCATCGCGAGGATCGCGAACGGCAGCGCGATCATCGAGATCGCGTCGCCGATGATCGAGATCGCCTGCCCGGTCAGCAGCAGTCGGAACGAGCGTTCGCGCAGGCAGCCGGGGAGACCGCGACCGAGTCCTTGAGGTGCACCGTGCGCCATGCCCGCACTATCGCACGGACGACCGTGTCGGAAGGACACCCGTCGGTAGGCTTGCGGCATGCCCGACTTCAGCCGCGACGAGATCCTCGACTTCCTGCGCAGCTGGCCTGCGCAGATCGCCCACGTCAGCAGCGTGCGCCCAAACGGCACGACGGTGACCGTGCCCGTGTGGTTCCGCATCGATGACGCCGACGACCTGCTGATCTGGTCGGGGCATCACCGCAAGTGGGTGCAGCGCGTCGCGCAGAACGGTCATCTGTCCTTCAGCGTCGCGGAGACGGCCTTCCCGCTGCGCGGCGTGATGGGGGATGGGCGCGCGGTCGTGCTGGGCGATGACGACGACATCGATGTGACGGCGGAACGCGCCGCGATCATGCGCCGCTACGTGATGCCGTGGCTCGTGCCCGCGTACGAGGAGAGCCGCGCGGGGCACCGCGCGATCATCCGCGTCTCGCTCGATCGCCTGTCCGGCTGGACGTTCGACGAGTCCTAGCGCGCGACGGGCAGCCCGGCGCTCGTCCAGGCGCCCATGCCGCCCTTGACGTTGATCGCCTCGATGCCGGCCTTGCTCGCCGTGCCACACGCCTTGCCGCTACGGCCGCCGGACAGGCAGATGAAGGCGACCGGCTTGCCGCTCTTGGCGAGCTCTGGCAGCTTCGCCGACAGCGAGCCGAGCGGCACGTGCTTGGCCATCGGCGCGTGGCCGCCCTGCCACTCGTTCTGCTCGCGCACGTCGACGAGAACGACCTCGCCCGCCTGCGCGCGGCGATTGGCTTCGCTGACATCGATCGATGCATGACAGCTGCCGAAGAGGCCCATGTGAATCTCCTTGTCGCCCGGTTGGAACCGCGGGGGCTGGTGCTGCGGGAACGCATCTGGGATGCTTTCCCAACGGTGTCGTTGGAACAACTCTACAACTGATTGGTGGTAAAGTCGACCCATGGCAAGAGCAGCGAACGTCCCCCACCCGCTTCCGCCGCTCGTCGTCGACATCGTCGCCAACCGCTTCCGCGCGCTCGGCGAGCCGATGCGCATCCGCATGCTCGACCGCCTGCGCGACGGCGAGCTGACCGTCGGCGAGCTCGCTGAGCAGCTCGACACCACGCAGCAGAACATCTCGAAGCACATCGGCATCCTCCAGCGCGCGGGCATCGTCGGCCGCCGCCGCGATGGCGTGCGCACGCCGTACGCGATCATCGACCCCACGGTGATGGATCTCTGCGGCATCGTCTGCGGCGGCATCCGCCGCGAGGCCGAGGGCATCACGCAGGCGCTGGACGTCTAGCCCTACGCTTCCGCAGGTGAGCGACCACCTGTGGATCCCCGACGCGGCGACGATCGACGCCGCACAGTCGACCGCACTCGCACGACACCTCGGTCTCGACACGTACGAGGATCTGCTCGCGTTCTCCGTCACCGACCCAGCCGCGTTCTGGGATGCAGCGACGCGCTGGCTCGACCTCGGCTGGGAGACGGAGTGGACCGACGTCGTCGACGCCACGCGCGGCGTCGCCTGGGCCGAGTGGTTCGTCGGCGGTCGCCTCAACCTCGCCTGGTCGTGCGTCGGCCGCCACGTCGCAACCCGTGGTGACCACCCCGCCATCGTCGTCGAGCACGAGGACCTCTCCGAGAGCACTCGCACCTTCGCCGAACTATGGGACGAGGTCGGGCGGCTCGGCCAGGCGCTGCGCGAGATGGGTGTCGCCGAAGGCGACCGCATCGCGATCGTGCTGCCGATGGGCGTCGAGGCCGTGGCCGCGATCTACGCCGCCGCGCGCATCGGCGCGATCGCTGTTCCGATCTTCTCCGGCTTCTCGGCAACGGCGATCGCGGCGCGCTTCGAGGACTGCGCCGTCAAGGCCGTCATCGCCTCCGACACCACGACGCGCCGCGGCAGGCCCGTGCCAGTGCGCGCGACCGTCGAGGCAGCGCTCGAGCTTGCCCCCGTCGAGCACGTGATCATCGTCGGCGGCGATGGGCATGCACATCACGACTACGCGGCGCTGAGCGATCGCGCCGACGGCGCCGACTGCCCGACGCTCTGGCTCGACAGCGAGACGCCCGCATTCATCTGCTACACGTCGGGCACCACGGGCAAGCCGAAGGGCGCCGTCCACACGCACGCCGGCCTGCTCGTGAAGCTCGCGCTCGAGGGCCGGCTCGTCGCCGACCTCCGCCCCGACGATCGCGCGATGTGGTTCACCGACATGGGCTGGATCATGGGCCCGTGGATCACCATCGGCACGCACGCCAGCGGCGTGACGATGGTCTGTCTCGACGGCGCTCCCGACTATCCCGATCCGGGCCGCCTCTGGCAGCTGGCCGAGCGGCAGCGCCTGACGTTCCTCGGCGTCTCGCCCACGCTGATCCGCGTCCTGCAGGGTCATGGCGACGAGCTGCCCCACGCCGCCGACCTCTCGGCACTGCGCCTGTTCGGCTCGACCGGCGAGCCCTGGAACCCCGAGCCGTACGAGTGGCTGTTCAACGTCGTCGGCGACGGCAAGCGCCCGATCATGAACATCTCCGGCGGTACCGAGATCGGCGCGGTCATCATCGGCTGCGACGTCACGCTGCCGCTGTCGTCGTGCTCGCTGGGACGCCCGCTGCCGGGCATGGATGTCGACGTGCTCGACCCGACGGGCGGGTCGCTCACCGACGAGGTCGGCGAGCTCGTCATCCGGGCGCCGTTCCCGAGTATGACGCGCGGCCTCTGGCACGCGCCGGACCGCTATATCGAGACCTATTGGAACCGCTATCCCGACACCTGGACGCACGGCGATTGGGCGACGCGCACCACCGAGGGCAGCTGGTTCCTGCACGGCCGCTCGGACGACACGATCAACATCGCTGGCAAGCGCATCGGCCCGGCCGAGTACGAGTCCGCGCTCGTCGCCGACCCGGACGTCCGCGAGGCGTGCACCGTCGGCCTGCCCCACCCCGTCAAGGGCGAGGCCGTGCACTGCCTCGTCGTCCTGCGCGACGGTGTCGTGCTCGACGACGACCTCCAGCTGCGCCTGCGCCAGGCGGTCGAGCGCGAGCTCGGCCCGGCCTTCCGCCCCGAGCGAATCCTGCAGGTGACGGAGCTGCCCAAGACGCGGAGCCAGAAGGTCGTGCGCCGCGCCGTTCGCGCCGTGCTGCTCGGCGAGGATCCGGGCGATCTCTCGACGCTGGAGAACCCGAGCGCGCTCGAGGCGCTCGGGAGTGTGAGCTGACCGTTCTGTCTGTCAGCCGGCGCGACGGGTGAAGAAAACTTCCGTACTGGGGTTCCCAGCGCGCTGATCGCGCGATATGCTAGTGGCATTCGTAACGACCTTTGACGCCTTAGCAAGCAGGAGTAACCGCGATGCGCATGATTCGCAACTCAGTTTTTCTGTTCGCCCTAGTCATCGCCGTAATGGCGGCGCCAAGTGCTCTCGCGACTAACGCTGGCGATGGAGCAACACAGCAGTCGGGCGCCGGTTGGGATCACGCCACTCCGTCACCCGGGGGCAGCAACCCCGGTCAGGGAGGCTGGGACAACACCTGGTTGAACCCTCAGCGCACCGTTCCGATCGGAGTCGCCAACCGCCCCTACATCAAATTTCTGAGTATCACCAATCGGCCCGATACAACTGAATATGTGATCATCAACAACACCGGGGATGTTCCACGGCCAGATGCGCTGAACCCGACGGGACCCGTCAGTGATGTGTATGCGCTCGTTGCGCCAACGAACTCGTGTTATTCGGGGCAGGCCGCAGCCGATGGCATCTGTTACAACGCGCCAAATCGCGTCACCGTCTCGCTCTGGCGTGACACAGGTACCGGGTGGTCAAACGACTTCACAGGTGCCACCACGCAGCCGAACGTCACGTCAGACTCCGAGATCCATCTCATCATCGGGTTCAAGTCGGCCTATTCATCTCTCCGCTGGTCGTGGGTTGATGGCATTCCGTCCTACTGGAAGAACGCCGTCATCCCCGGCGTCGGCGGAACGGTCGAAGTCAAGTTCACGCCCAAGACGATGCCGGTGATGAACTCGGGTGGCTG
>JBPCSK010000528.1:0-2040 GCA_051007275.1 Gaiellales bacterium
GCGCTGGAGCGACTGCGGACCGCGGCGCGGGTTCGTCAGCACGAGGACGGAGACGACGATCACGCCTGCGCCGAGCAGTGGCAGCGGGCCAGGGTGCTCGCCGACCAGGAAGATGCCGGCCAGCGTCGCAAACAGCGCGCCCACGCCGCGCGTGATCGGGTACACGAGCGAGAGATCGCCCCGCGCGTAGCCACCGCGCAGGAAGAGAAAGTAGACCGCCTGCATGGCGCCGGCGACGACGAGCACCCACAGGTACGTCCACGACCAGTCGATGCCGGACCACAGCACGAGCGCGATGCCGAGCGGGGCAACGGCGACCGCCTCGCAGACGACCAGCACGAAGGTGTAGGCCGGGCCGGCCGGGCCGCGCTTGGCGATCGTGTTCCAGCCGGCATGCGCGAACGCCGATGCGACCACGAGAGCGATCGCGATCGGCGTCATCGCGGGCGCTCGTCAGCGGGCTTCTCGCCCCAGCGCTCCCAGGCCGAACCGAATGCGCTGAGCAGCGCCAGGTGGAGATCATCGGGCTTGGCGGTGATCAGGCGCTTCGCCCAGCGGCGCCGCTCCCGCGCACGATCGGCAAAACGGCCGTCGCCGATCGACTCGGCCTCCGACTCACCCGCTGTGGCACGCGCCTCGATGGCGCGGCGGATGCGACCGGCATCGGCTGGTGACTTCTCGAGCCGCCGCAGGTCGATCAGGCAATCGGGGCACGGCCGCACCTCGGCGTCGTCGACCAGCGGGCCGGCGCACGCGCCGCACGTCGGGCACGAGAACGCGGCGAGGCGGATGCGGTCCGACTTGATCGCCTGCGCCTGCTCCGCGACGCGCACCCACGAGGAGTGGTCGCGCACGTCCATCTCGGTCTCGACGACGGTGAGCAGGTCACCGTCGTAGGGCCACGCCCGAACGCGGTCGCCGGCACGCAGTCCGGTGATGGGATCCACCGGCGCCACCGTCTCCTGCTCGCGCTCCGGCCACGGCTCCGGCTCGGACTCATCGAGGCGCACCTGCTGCGGGCCAGTGCCGAGCGGCGGCCAGTCGCGCTCCTGCGCGATCCACCAGTCGAGCACCTCACGCGCCTCGTTGAGCGCGCGCGTCAGCTTCGCCGCGGCCTCCTCGCGGGCCGCATCACCGAGGTGGCGATCGGGATGGGTCTGCGCCACGCGCTTGCGCCACGCCACCAGCACGCCCTTGGCATCCGTCGGCGGCACGACGCCGAGGAGCCACAGCGCGCGACGGCACTCGGCGACGGTGTACGACTGCCTGCGGCTCACCGCCGCAGGGTATCCGAGCGCCGGCGGCTACTCGCCGGAGTAGAACGGGCTCGTGACGCTGTCACGCCGCTCCACCAGCGCCTGTGCGGCGACGGGATCGCGCCCCTTGACCGCCACGCGCAGCGCCTTCAGCATCGCCTCGCGGTTGGCGACGCGGATCGCGGTCTCGTCCGTCGCACCGGGATTGACCCAGACGGCGACGAACACGATGTAGTCGTCGTTGGCCTCGAGCAGCCCCTCGGCGACGGCGTCGAGGACGCCCTGCCCGAGACCGAGCTGCGCGGCGCCCCACGTGATCGTCTGGTGCTCGTCGGTGAGCGCGGTCGCCTTGTTCATCATCACGAGCGGCGGCCAGATCGGCTCGTACTGCGTGGGGTGCTCGCCGACGCAGGCGAGCACGGGCGTGTGCCCCGGGCGCGGCGTGGTGAACGCGGTCATCAGGGCAGCCGCCGTCGGACCGCCTCGACGCCCGATCACGACGTTGACGTGACTGCCGCGCAGCTGCTCGGGTCCACCCCAGCCCTCGCCGATCGCGCCATCGATGTCCCGTGCCATTTCGCCCTCCACGTCGTGGTGCGCGCAGCCTATCCGAGCCGGTCGGTGGCGGTCAGCCGGCACACGTTCCGACCGGGGACGTTCCGCGATCCCGCCGGTAGGATTGGGGCCAGTGGATGACGATCTGCCGCCCCCTCCGCGTCCCGCGCGGAGCAATCGCCCTGCGCCTCGCTCGCAGCCCGCACCGCGCAGCCGGTACAGCGAGAGC
>JBPCSK010000529.1:0-2239 GCA_051007275.1 Gaiellales bacterium
GCCGATCGGCGAGTCGCCGTAGCGCGCCGTGTCGTACACCTGGCCGACGATGTCGCGCGGCGTATCGGTGTACATGTTGATCTCCTCGACGATCACGCCCTTCTCGCGCTCGAGCTCCTCCTCGTCGAAGGTCGAGTGGAGGAACATGTCGCTGAGGACGTCGACGGCCGTGCCGCCGTCGGCTGCGGCGCACTTCACGTAGTACGCGGTCAGCTCCTTGCCGGTGAAGGCGTTGAACTCACCGCCGATGCCGTCGATCTCCGCGGAGATGTCGCGCGCGGTCGGGCGGCGCTCCGTGCCCTTGAAGAACATGTGCTCCGAGAAGTGGGCGATGCCGCCGACCTCGGGGGTCTCGCAGCGCGAGCCGGCGGCGACGGAGATGACGACGGCGACGCTGGCCGCGTCGCGCATGGGGGCGCTGAGGATGCGGGCGCCGTTGGGCAGAGTCTCGAGTTCGAACATGCCCACACGCTACCGCCTCATCGCGAATCCGGGTCTGGCCCGGCACGTGCGACTACGCGGGCAGCGGACCGATTGCGACGCGCACCTTGTCGTCGTAGAAGGAGACCCAGCCGGCGACGTCGGCGGCAGCTGGCAGCGGCTCCTCGTAGCTCCAGGCGACGTCCTCATGCAGCTCGCCGTCGACGCGGGCCGAGTGGTGGGTGGCGTCGCCCTTGTGCGGGCAGTGCGTCACCGTGGTGCTGCGCTCGAGCAGGTCGAGGCGCACGTCCTCCGGCGGCAGGTAGTAGCGCGCCACGCCCGTGTCGGACTGTCGAACGACGGAGGGGCGCGTCGAGTCGGCGAGCACCGTCTCGCCGAGGCGGATGACGATGTGCGCCTCGCGCTTCTCGATCGTGATGTCGGGCGCGGAGATGTCGTGGGCGGGGCCGTCAGGGGTCATGGGCGGAGCCTATCCGAGTGCGGAGCGGAGCAGTGCGGCGGCGATCACGACCATCACGACGCCGATCACGGCGTCGAGGATGCGCCACGTCGAGGCGCGGGCCATCAGCGGCGACAGGAGGCGCGCGCCGAACCCGAGGCCGGTGAACCACACCAGGCTGGCGAGCGCGGCGCCGAGCGCGAACCACCAGCGCTGATCGCCGAACGACGCGCCGATCGTGCCGACGAGCAGCACGGTGTCGAGGTACACGTGCGGATTCAGGAACGTGAAGCCGAGCACGGCGAGCGCGACGGCAGCCGCCGGCTGCGCCTCCTGCTGCGACGGCAGCAGGACGTCGGGATGCAGGGCGCGGCGGAACGAGGAGAACGCGAACCAGAGGATGTAGGCGGCGCCGATCAGCGCGATCGCGGTGAGCACGTCGCCGTGCGCCTGCACGATCGCGCCGAGACCGCCAACGCCGGCCGCGATCAGCAGCGCATCTGCGGCCGCGCAGATCGCCACCGCGATGCCCACGTGATTGCGCGCCAGGCCGAGCCGCAGCACGTACGCATTCTGGGCGCCGATGGCGACGATCAGCGAGAGGCCGGTCAGGAACCCGGCGAGGGCGACGTGCATGGACGGCTCAGCCGCCGTTGGCGCGCAGCTCGTCCTCGGGGACGTCGCGCAGGACGCGCGCCGGCACGCCGACCATGACGGTTCCGGCAGGGACGTCCTTCGTGACGACGGCGCCGGCGCCGATGAACGCCTCCTCGCCGATCTCGATGCCGGGGCAGAGGCAGACGGCGGCGCCGATGCGGGCGCCACGACGGATCGTCGGGCCCTGCAGCAGCGCGTGGCGCCGCTCCGTGCGGCCCATGTAGTTGTCGTTCGTCGTGACGACGCACGGCGCGATGAAGACGTCGTCCTCGAGCAGGCTCTTGGCGGTGATGTACGACTGCGACTGCACGCGGCAGCCCTCGCCGATCGACGTGTCGTTCTCGACGGTCACGCCGCGGCCGATCACGGTGCCGCTGCCGATCGTGCAGCGCTCGCGCACGAAGGCCTGGTCGCCGATGATCACGCGCTCGCCCAGCGTCGTGCCGGCGTACACGATGGCGTGCGTGGAGACGGTGGAGCCGGCGCCGACGATGAGGCCGGGCAGGTCGCCCGTCTTCGCCACGGATTTCGGGCCGAGCTTCGGGCGCTTGCCGAGCACCGCGTGCTCGCCGACCGTCACGTTGTCGCCGAGCACGGTGCCCGCGCGCACCACGGCGAACGGGCCGATCTCGACGTCGGCGCCGAGCTCGACGCCGTCCTCGACGATCGCGGTCGGGTGGATCCCGGACATCAGGCGTTCAG
>JBPCSK010000530.1:0-8086 GCA_051007275.1 Gaiellales bacterium
GTTGGCATGCATCACGACGATCGACCCCTTGCGGGCGTGGGTCACCACGTGCTGGACGAGCGCAGCAGGCTGCGGCATCAGGTAATCCGACGGGTCGACATCCCAGAGGATCGTCCACGCGAATCCGGCATCGCCAGCCGCCTGCAGGGTCGTGGCGTTGTGGAGCCCGTACGGCGGCCGGAAGAACGGGGCGGGCGAGCTGCGCGCCACCTTCCACCAGATGTCGACGTCGCCGCGGATCTGGCTGAGCTGCTCTCCGTAGGGCAGCGTCGGCATCTGCGGATGCAGCCAGGTGTGCGAGCCGATCGTGTTGCCACCCGCGACAGCGCTGCGATCGGCCGAGACGTTATCGCGCACGTTCACGCCATTGCAGAAGAACGTGGTCTGTGCCTTGGCTGCGCGGAACGCGCTGACGATGCGCTGCAGGTCGCGATTGCTGCCGCAGTCGTCGAAGGTCAGACCGATGACGTTGCCCGCGTCGGGCAGCGAGTAGATGATCCGCGTCGTGACGGGTCGATCGACGCGCAGCAGGCGCACGTCGCTGGTGCCGATGTTGCCTGCGCGATCGGTGACGGTCGCCCGCAGCTTGAACACGCCCGGCAGCAGCAGCCGCTTGCGCAGCCGGAGGTTCCAGTCGACGGTGCCGCTCGTGCCGTCGACAGCGACCGGCACGTCGGTGCTCCCGATGGCGACGTCGGTCTGGCTCGCCACATCCACGCGGATCGAGGCGGCGCCGCTGGGATCGGTGGTGGTGGCGCGCAGCGCGACGGGACCACGCTTGGTCAAGGCCGGGCGCAGGGCGCCGAACGCGACGACCGGTGCCGTCGTGTCGACCGTGACGGGGACGACGGTGTCCGTGACCGCACCTTGCGGGTCGGTCAGGGTGACGTGGATGCCGTACGTGCCGTCGGCAGCGCCGGTGGCTGCCCACGTGTAGCTCACTGCGACGCCTGCCGTGACGGGGACGCTCGTCCGGAGCGTCTCAACGACGACGCCCGTGGGCCCCTCCACCACCGTCGTCATCGTGCCGGCCACGGCCGGCGTGATCGACACGCTTGCTGCGTGCGCTCGCGCCGTCGCCTGCGGATTGAAGGCAGCCGGCACCACGGTGGCGGCCACCGTGGGGCTGCTCACGGGCACGACGGCACGCGGAGCGAACGGAGCGCCCAGCAGGGCGGCGATGATCAGCGACGCGGCAACCATGGTCGTACCTTCTCAGTCTGCACCACGGTTCCTGCCGCGGTGCCGCGGGCGTCGCTCAGACGTCGCCGCCCGGCGTCCAGATCTTCGGGCGCGGTGGCTCCTGCTTCGGCGGGGCTGGCGGCGGTGTGGCGGCCTCGCCACCCGCGGCGCCCTCGGGAGCGCTCATCTGGACCGCATCGGCGAAGGCGAGCTGCAGCTCAGCCAGCGCACGGCGGAGGTCCTCGACGGGCTGCGGCACGGGCGTGCCCTCTGGCAGGACGCCGAGGAAGGTGTGGATCAGCGCGTCGGCTCCGGCGATCGCCAGGCTGGCCTGGAACGCGTCACCGCCATTCACCATCTCCGGGATCATCCCGAGCTGTCCCGCGCCGATGGACATCAGCTCCGACGCCACCTGGAGCATCAGGGACTCGACGCGGATCTGCGTCAGATCGATCTGCCCCTCGGCAGCGTCGCCATGCTCGTGCGCGGCATCCTCGGGGGCGGTGGTCTCGTCGTCAGCCATGTCAGCCGATCCTCTCCTTGAGCGCCTTCGCGCTCGTCATCGTGATCTCGACCTGGTCGGCGTGAATCGCCTCCATGTCCTCCCCCTGCTCCACGCGATCCTTCCAACGGGTGGCATGGTCGCCGTGCTCGATCAGCTCCTCGAGGGGCTCCAGCCAGGGTGCCAGAGCGAGCGCCTCGATCTCGGGCTCGCAGGCCGCCAGGAGGTTGCGGATGCGCTGAGCAGCCGGGATCGCCTTGCGCGTGTCGAGGTCGATCAGCTCGCGGCTCATGCCCCAGCGCAGCGCGCGCCAGAGGTTCTCCTCGATGTCGCTCGGACGCGTGGCGGGTGGCAGCTCGCCCGCGTCGTACAGGCGCGCAGCTCGGGCGGTCAGCGCCACCTGGAACGCGGCCAGGGCGATCGAGTCGGCAATATCCGGCAGCGCGTCGCACGCGCGGATCTCGACGGTGCCGAACGACTGGTGCGGCCGCACGGTCCACCAGATCTCCGTGTGCTCCCGGATCGACTCGGTCTCGAGCAGGAAGCGGACGTAGCGGTCGTAGTCAGCCCAGTCGACGAAGATGTCGGGCACGCCGCAGCGCGGGAACATCCGCGTGAAGATCTGCGTGCGCGTGGAGCGCAGGTGCGTGATGCGTCCCTCGAGCCAGGGAGACGTGCACGACAGCGCAAGCAGTTCGGGGATGTACGTGCGCATCGCATTCGAGACGGCCATCGCGCGATCCGCGTTGCGGATGCCGACGTGCACGTGCATGCCGAAGGTGTTGTTTCGCCAGGCGATGTAGCGGAGCACGCCCTCGACGATGCGGTAGTGCGGCGTGTCGATGATGCGTTGCTCGGTCCACGGGGACGTCGGGTGCGTGCCGGTCGAGCCGACGCGGACGCCGAGCGCAAGCGCCTCCTCGCAGAGGTGGATGCGACGATCGATCAGCATGCGCGCGGCCTCGGCGAACGTCTCGCCGCGACCGGTCTTCACCTCGATCTCGCTGGCGATCAGCTCGCCGGCCACGAAGCCATGCAGCGGACCGGCCTCGCAGGCATCGCGCAGCTCCTCGAAGCGGTTCGTCATCCGCAGCGTGTCGGCGTCGAGAACCTGGAACTCCTCCTCGATGCCGATCGTGAAATCGGTCGCGTTCTCGAAGTGCTCGCGTGCCGCGTCGAGCGCGGCGTAGGAATCCTCGACGGAAGCGCCCATCAGCCGGCGTACGGTAGCAGTCGCCGCCGTGCGGGCGGGCGCGCAACGGCGCTATCCTGCCGGTCCCATGCCGCATGACGACGAGCACGAAGCGCATCCGGAGGAGGTCACCCTCCTCGACTACGTCGTCGGCGAGCTCGGTCCCGACTCGTCGAGCCACATCCGACGACACGTCGAGACGTGCCCGACCTGCCGAGAGCGGATCGTCGATCTCACGATGGATCTGGACGAGCTCGATCGACTGCCGATGGTCCCCATCCCGCACGATCTGCTGCGTGGGGCGTTCTCGCCCGAGCACACGATCACCGGACGACGTCGCACCGCGCGACGCACCGCGCCGATCCTGATCCTGCTGGTGGCGGCGATCGGCGTGGTTGCGCTCTTCCAGGTCGGGGGCATGCGTGCGACCGGCGGCGGGACCTCGCAGCGGCAGGTGGTCATGCGCACCGCCAGCGCCAATCCGGTGGGCGCGGTCGATGATCTGCTCGGTGGTGTGCCACACACGGTGGTCGTCGATCGTGCCGATGATCGTCACCTCGTGGTGCTCGTCGGCGACGGCGATGTGGCGGTGGCGTTTGCCCGTCTCTCTGACGGCTCGTCCGTCACCGGCCAGAGCTACGTCGTGGATCTCGGCGCCACCGGCGCGCTGCCCGGGACCACCGGCTGAGCCGTCGCCTCGCGCTAGGCGAGGTGGAAGTACAGCGCGTAGAGGAGCTCCACTGCCGGGCTCGTCGTGTGCGCTGTCACGTGCGGCGGGACGTCGATCAGCGCGCCGCTGTAGTTGAAGACGATGCGGATGCCGGCGCGCACCAGCTCATCGGCAACATCCTGCGCTGCCTCGGCAGGCACGGCGACGACGCCGACGATGACCTGGTTCTCCTCGATCAGCGACGGCAGCTCGCGGGAGTCCTGGATCGTGAGGTGACCGCACGACTGCCCGACCTTCGCCGGATCCGCATCGACGACGCCGACGATGGAGAAGCCATGGTCGGCGAAGACATCGGCTTCCGCGATCGCCTGGCCGAGGCGACCACCGCCCACCAGGACGATGTTGTGCTGGCCAGCCGTGCGCAGGATGCCGCTGATCTCGCCGATCAGCGCGTCGACGCTGTAGCCGACGCCACGCTTGCCGAACGTGCCGAAACCAGACAGGTCGCGCCGGATCTGGGTCGCGTTGACGTGCGTGTACTCGCTGATCTCGTGGGAGGTGATCGCGCTGCGCCCGGCCTTCTTGGCCTGCGTCAGCACCTGGAGGTAGTGCGCCATGCGGGCGGCGACGCCCCCGCCCAGTCGATCGGCCATCCCGGTGCTCACGTGTTCTCCCTCATGTCACAAGGATCGTACAAACCCTCGTGGGCAGGGGATTCAGGCTGTCACGAGGACGTCAGATCCAGGACGTGGCGGAGGTCGCCCTCGGTCACGTGGAAGTGCCCCACCTCGACGTCGTCGACCATCACCACGGGAATGCGCTCACGGTGCAGGCGCTCGAGCTCCACCACGCCGTCGATGTCCACCACCGTCAGCTCGAGATCGCGCTCACGGCAGACCGCACGCACCGCCTCGACCGTCGGTGGGCAGAGGTGGCAGCCGGTCGCCATGTAGACGACGACGCGCGTCATCCGAGAGGGCTCCGCGCGTGTGCGTCGAGCGCCAGCAGCTCTGCGGGGTCCAGCGGTGCGGCGCCGATAGCTGCGGCCGCGATCATGGCTGCGTTGTCGCCGCACCAGGCGAGCGGTGCGGCGACGACGTCGCCAGGCACGTCGGCGAGACGCTCCCGCAGGCGCGCATTCGCCGCGACCCCGCCCACGAGTCCGAGCGTCGTGCGCCCCGTCGCCCGGAGCCCAAGGCGCGCGCGGTCGAGGAGGTGCTCGACGATGGCATCCTGGTACGCCGCGGCGAGATCTGCGGGCGGGGCTGCGTCGGCGGCGACCGCCATCGCCAGAGCCGTCTTGAGCCCGGAGAACGAGAACGCGAGATCGTCGCGCCCGGCCAGCGGCGTGGTGAATGCATGGCCAGCGGTGGAGCCCTCGGCCGCCAGCGCCGCGAGCTCGGGTCCACCCGGGTAGCCGAGACCCAGCAGGCGCGCGCCCTTATCGAACGCCTCCCCGGCCGCGTCATCCATGCTCCGGGCGATCGTCGTCAGCGCGCCCGTGTCATCCACGTCGATCAGCAGCGTGTGCCCACCGGAGGCGAGCAGCACGAGATGCGCACCGACGGGCGGCTCCGCGGCCAGACGCAGCGAGGCGACGTGGCCGTGCAGGTGATCGATCGCAATCAGGGGGATGCCGAGGCGGTACGCGACGCCCTTGGCGTAGCTCACGCCGACGAGCAGCGCCCCGATCAATCCCGGGCCCGCACTCACCGCGACCCGCGTGATGTCACCGAATCCGCAGCTGGCCTCCTGGAGCGCCGCCTCCACCGTCGGGCCGATCAGGTCGAGATGACGGCGCGAGGCGATCTCCGGCACGACCCCGCCGAACGCCTCGTGCTCCGCCGCCTGGCTGGCGACGATCGAGGAGCGCAGCGTGCCGTCGAGCCCGGCCACGGCCGCGCAGGTCTCGTCGCACGACGTCTCGATCGCGAGGATCAACGGGTCAGCGGCAGATCGTCGGGACCGTCGCCGCGCCACATGATCAGTGCGTCCTCGCGATTGTCCGTGTAGTAGCCGCGTCGCATGCCGGCCGGCCGGAAGCCCAGGCTCTCATAGAGACGGATCGCGCCGGCGTTCGAGACGCGCACCTCGAGCGTGTGTCCGCGCGTGCCATCCACGTCGGTCTCCCGCAGCATCGTCTCCAGGAGCAGGCGGGCGACGCCGCGGCGACGATACGGCTCGTCGACTGCGATGTTCATCACGTGCCAGGCGTCGGTGTAGCGGGCCACGATCAGGTACCCGGCGAGCGCCTTGCGCGAGAACGCGCCGTAGCACCGCGAACCCGGACGCGAGATCTCTCCGGAGAACATCGTGCGCGACCACGGCGTCGTGTACGAGCGTTGCTCCACGCCCTCGATCAGCGGGAGATCGCCGAGTCCGAGCCGTCGCAGCGCGATCGGCGCCTCCTCCTCGCGGGTGATCTCCTCGGTCTCGATCGCCATCAGCGATCCTCCGTGCGCACGGCGTCGGGCTCACGCACGTACACCGGGGTTGGCGGCTCCACCGCTTCAGCAAGCGCCGCGGCGGCCGCGGCCGACGGCACGTGCAGGGGACTGGAGTCCGGCGGCACGTCGCACTCGGCGAACGCGGCGCGATAGCGCACGGCCCCGTCGCCGACGACCAGCGTGCCGGATGGCAGTCGTGCGGCGAGCTCCTCCGCGGTGCAGGACGCCAGCGCGATGCCCGGACCCTCGGCGAAGACCTCACCTCGACGCGCGTCGATCACGGCCACGGCGCTCGGTCCTGCCGCCTGGCGGAGGACCTCAGACGTGGTCACGCCAACGAGCTCGGTCCCGTGCGGTGCCGACAGTCCGGCAGCCGTCGCCAAGCCGATCCGCAGCCCCGTGAAGGACCCTGGCCCGCGTCCGACGACGACGCGATCCACCTGTTCGATCGTCATGCCCTGATCGGCGAGGGTCGCATCGACGGCGCGCAGCACGTGCTGCGCGGCCGCGGCCTCGCGAATCGGAGCGGCGTCGGTCGCCCTGCCGTCGATGACGAGCCCGATGGCAGCGGCGCTGGTCGCGGTATCGATGGTGAGAACGCGCACGTGGTGATGGTAGAGGCGTCGGCCCGCTCAGGGACGCGGACGATCGATGTGGAAGGTCCGTGTCGCGTCATCCGCGATCGTGATGGTCACGACGTGCGTGGCGGACGGCAGCCAGCCGATGCCGATCGAGGGCCACTCGACGAAGGCGATGGCGTCCTCCGCGATGTACTCGCGGAGCTCGCCCGTTCCGCGCGCCTGCTGGCCTTCGAGCCGATAGAGGTCGAGGTGCGTCACGACGCAGCGACCGTCGTAGCGATGGGCGAGTGCGAACGTGGGGCTCGTCACGGGCTCTGTCACGCCGAGGTGTGCGGCGCAGGTCTGCACGAGCGTGGTCTTGCCGGCACCGATAGGCCCTTCGAGGTAGACGACGTCGCCCGGTTGCAGGTCAGCGCAAAGGGCGCTCGCCACAGGCGTCAGGTCACCCTCGACGGCGACCTCGAGGGTGGTCATGCGCGGCTCAGCCGCAGCCGCAGCCACCGCCGCAGCATCCGCCGCCACCACCGCCGCCCGCGGCCGCGGTGACGGCTGCCGGCAGGTCGCCGCGTCCGACGCGGACGCGCTGGAAGGAGGTGAGCTGCTTCTCGGTGCGCTTCGATCCGCAGGAGGGGCACTTGACGGCGGACGAGCCGGTCATCGAGACCAGCTCCTCGAACTCGTTGTTGCAGGCGCTGCAGGCGAACTCGTAGATCGGCATGCCCGCAGCGTAGCGCTCGTCGCGTCGGGACGTCCGGTACGCTTCTGCCCGAGGACTCCATCCGCCGCGAGGGGTACCGATATGCAGCACGCGACACCACGTCACATTCACCTATGTGCCCGCACCGTCGAGGTGCCGCGTTGATCGTCGCCCGCACCATCGACGAGGTGCGCGCCGCGACCGCCGGGCCGATCACCTTCGTGCCGACGATGGGCGCACTGCACGCCGGTCACGCCTCCCTCGTGCGTGTGGGTGCCGACGGTCCTGGCTGCGTCGTCATCTCGGATTTCGTCAATCCGACGCAGTTCGGTGCCGGCGAGGATTTCGCTGCGTACCCGCGGGACCTCGTGGCCGACGCCGAGATTGCCGAGGCTGCTGGAGCCGACGTCCTCTGGGCACCCGCGGTGGAGGAGGTCTACCCCACCGGATTCTCGACCACGGTCGATCCTGGTCCGCTCGCGCTCGAGCTGTGCGGCGCCTCGCGCCCCGGGCACTTCGTCGGCGTGGCCACGGTGGTGACGCGCCTGTTCGGGCTGGTCCGCCCGGCGCGCGCGATCTTCGGGCGCAAGGACTTCCAGCAGCTGACGCTCATGCGTCAGGTGGCGCGGGATCTCGCGCTCGGCATTGAGATCGTCGGTGCACCGACGATCCGCGAGGTCGACGGGCTCGCGATGAGCTCGCGCAATCGCTATCTGTCGCCGGGTGAGCGCGAGCGCGCCACGGCGGTTCCCGCGGCGCTGCGGGCCATTGCGGCGGCCTACGCCACCGGCGAGCGCAACGCAGCTGCGCTCCTC
>JBPCSK010000531.1:0-3440 GCA_051007275.1 Gaiellales bacterium
GGCGCTCGGGCGCGCGCTGCTCGAACATCCGCTCGCGCCAGCCGCGCGTCTCGATGATCAGGTCGCCGCTCGGGTTGATCGCGCCGTACGGCCCGTAGAGCGGAAGCGGCGGCTCGACGGGCGCCATCGAGTTGCCGAGCGCCTGGCGGCGCATGCCGACGGCGTCGATCTCGTCGATGAAGACGATGCACTGCCCGCCCCACTTGCGTGCAAGCTTCTTGGCCTTGCGCGCGAGGAAGCGTACGATCAGCGCGTCGATGCCGATGAACGTCTGCGCAAAGCCCGAGCCCGGGATGGAGACGAACGGCGAGTTGAACCCGGTCGCGATCGCCTTCGCGAGCATCGTCTTGCCGGTGCCCGGCGCGCCGAGGAAGAGCAGGCCGCGCTCCCGCTTGCCGCCGGCCTTCTCGAACGCCTCGCCGGACTGCCACAGGCTGACGACGCGGCGCACCTCCTCCTTCGGCTCGGCCTGGCCGCGGACGTCGTCGAGCTTGACGCCCCAGTCGGCGTCGCCCGGCTCGAAGCCCTTGATCTGCGTGATGCCCATGCCGAGCAGCGGGCCGAACAGGATCGCGAAGTTCGCGATGAAGAGGAAGAACACGAAGACGACCTGGATCAGCGCCTGCGGGTTCGAGAGGACCCCGAGCAGGCCGTCGAGGATCCACGTCAGCGTGTTGAGCCACGTCACCTCCTCGCCAGCCGAGGCGGTAAGCAGCCGCACGCCGTAGAGGATCGTGATGATCACGACGGCCCAGATCGCGAAGCGCACCTTGCGCGACCAGAACCACCAGCGCTTGCGGTCGAGCGCGTCGGCCTCGCGGCGCTTCTCCGAGTCATCGCCGTAGAGCGTCGGCCACGGCACGAACTTGCGGAGGATCACGTCGATCAGACCACGCACGACGGCGACGGCGCCGATCGTGAAGAGCAGGCTCCAGAGGAAGCCCCAGTCCTTGGCGATGTACGCCCAGAGAAACACGCTCGGCGCACCGAGCAGCGCGACGAGCGTCGCGATGCGACCGAGGCGGCGCCACCCGTCGGCCAGCGTCTTCGACGACGTGGTGAAGCCGCCGGTGGACGGCTGGTTCTGCTCGGCGAGCGCCATTGGGGCGAAGTGTAGCCCCGCTGCAGCTGACGGGATCTAGGCGGTTCGCTGCGGGCGGTACCGCTTGCGGATCGCGCCGGTGAAGAGCGCGACGAAGGCGATCATGAGGCCGGCGGCGATGCCGATCGTCAGCGTCTGCGTCGCCCCCGCCCCGCCTGTGCCACCGAGCGCCTCGCGGATCAGCTCGGCGATGACGAACAGCCCCAACGGCACGACCGATCCGACAGCGCCGCGCAGCGAGCCGTAGCGCCACCCGAGCACCGCCGCGATCACGAACACGAGCAGCGGCCCGAACGCGCTGGGATTGCCGAGCAGCATCAGCACGCCGGCCAGCACGCCCTCGGCGACGATACCGACCACGATCGCCTCGATCCAGAGCCGCCGCGACGACTTGGCGGGAGCCTTCTGCAGGTTGGCGCGAAACGAGCTCACGCGCGAAGTGTGGCGGCTGGCGTCCCCGCGCGCGACATGGTCGGTCGCGACGCCGTAAAGACCCTTGGTTGATCGCGCCCGACGACGCGAGGGCCTTGAGGTGGCTCGGTCCGCAAGGACCGATTCACCTCAAGGTCATCGGGTCGCCTGGGTCCAGCCAGCCTCGGCAGCAATCCCCACGCCAGGCGAACGCAATCCGCACGGGCGACGAGATCACCTCGAGGTGAATCGGTCCATTCGGACCGAGCCACCTCGAGGTGCTCACGTCGTCAGTCGTCGTCAGACCACGGCGGATCGTCGTCCGCCGCGCCTGCGGCGACCGGAGCCGCGCCGCCGCCGCCGGCCATCAACCGCGGGATGTCGCCCTCGTTGATCAGCACCTGGCGGGGCTTGGAGCCCTCGTAGCCGGAGATCGCGCCGCGGCGCTCGAGCATGTCGATCAGGCGGCCGGCGCGCGTGTAGCCGACGCGCAGGCGCCGCTGGAGCAGCGACACGGAGGCCGTCTCGTGGTTGCACACGACGCGCAGGGCGTCCTCGAGCAGCGGGTCGGAGTCCGGATCGGTGTCGTCGTCGGCGTCGCCGGAGCCACCCGGGCTGGCGACGGTCTGCGGCATGTCGAGGAAGCCCTCTTCGAACTCGGGCTCGGCCTGGTTGCGGCACTGCTCGACGACGAGGCCGACCTCGTCCTCGCCGACGAAGGCGCCCTGGATGCGCTGGATGCGGCTCGTGCCGATCGGGCGGTACAGCATGTCGCCCTGGCCGAGCAGGCTCTCGGCGCCCGGCGTGTCGAGGATCACGCGCGAGTCCGTCATCGACGAGACGGCGAACGCGATGCGGCTCGGCACGTTGGCCTTGATCATGCCGGTGATGACGTCGACGGACGGGCGCTGCGTGGCGAGCACGAGGTGGATGCCGACGGCGCGCGACTTCTGGGCGAGGCGGATGATGCAGTCCTCGACCTCGGCCGGCGCGACCATCATCAGGTCGGCGAGCTCGTCGATCACGACGAGGACGTACGGCAGCGTGTCCTCGGGGCGGCCGCCTTCGATGCGCGCCTTGTTGAACTCGACGATGTTGCGGCTGCGGGCCGCGCCGAGCTTCTCGTAGCGGCGCTCCATCTCGCCGACGACGTTCATGAGGGCCGCGGCGGCGCTCTTCATGTTCGTCACGACGGGCGTGAGGAGGTGCGGGATCGCCTCGTAGTGGTTCAGCTCGACCCGCTTGGGGTCGATCAGGATCATCTTGACCTCGTCCGGCGTGGCGTTCAGCAGGATCGAGACGAGCATCGCGTTGAGCGAGCCGGACTTGCCCGAGCCGGTGGTGCCGGCGATCAGGACGTGCGGCATCTTGGCGAGGTCGGCGTGCACGTGGTTGCCGCTGATGTCCTTGCCGAGCCAGACGGACAGCGGGCTCGCGCTCTGCGGCAGGTCGCCGTAGATGTCGCCGAGGGTGACGAGGTTCGGGGCGAGGTTCGGCAGCTCGACGCCGACCGCCTGCTTGCCGGGGATCGGCGCGAGGATGCGGATGTCGGTCGCCGCGAGCGCGTAGGCGAGGTCGTCCTTCAGCTGGGCGACCTTGGCGACCTTGGTGCCGGGCGCGAGCCGCAGCTCGTAGCGCGTGATGTGCGGCCCGGCGACCGTGCCGATCACCTTGGCCTGCACGCCGAAGTGGCCGAGCGCCTGTACGATGCTCGCCGCCACGCGCTCCTGCCCGGCGGTGTCGGGACGCGACTGCTCGCCGATCGAGCGCGTCAGGATCTGCGCCGCCCCGGGGAGCTTCCAGGCGAAGCCCGGGTCGTCGGTGACGGCCGCGCGCAGGCGCCCCTGGGGCGTCAGCGCGCCCTCGCCGGCGCGGGCGACGACGGCTGCCTCGCGCTCGGCCTCCTCCTCGCCGGAGGGCTCCGGGG
>JBPCSK010000532.1:0-6249 GCA_051007275.1 Gaiellales bacterium
GCACAGGCACGTCCACCATCGGGACTCACACCGTCGCCGCACCCCCGTCGCCGCCGACCTCCGTCTCCGCGACACCTGGCAACGGGCAGGCGACCGTGTCCTGGTCTGCGCCCGCAAGCGATGGCGGATCGGCACTCTCGGGGTACACGGCCACTTCGAGTCCGGGCGGCGCGCATTGCACGGCCACGCCGCCGGCGACGAGTTGCGTGGTCAGGGGCCTAACGAATGGCGTCACGTACACGTTCATCGTGACCGCTACCAACGCGATTGCATCGAGCGGTGCGTCCGATGCTTCGGCTGCGGTAACGCCGGTTCTGCCGGTGTGCGCCTCGAGCAACTGGAACTTCGGCGTCGTCGACTACGAGCAGGGTGGCTTCGGCGACCAGATTCTCGCGACGTGGAGCCTGCCGAAGGTCTGCAGCGGCGACGTCGCGTCCTTCGTGCTCCGCCAGACCACGCCCGACGGTGCCTCGACGAACGTTCCGGCGGCCGCGTGCACGCCGGATCTCGTCGTCAAGGCGGGTGCCGCCAGCGCCGTGTGGTCGTGCGCGCTCAAGGTCGCCGCCGTGCCGGCGAACACCCTCGAGTTCCAGGTCGTCGCCACGACGACCGGTGGGCTGCAGGCGACGTCGCGCAGCGTGAAGTGGGTGCGCGGTGCGGCGCCGAACGCCGATGTCTCGGCGCCCGGAACCGGCTCGTGTGCGCTGAGCTCCTCCACCTCGATGCTTGCGGCGTCGAACCCGAGCCTGATCTGCTTCATCGTCTCGCTGGTCATCCAGACGGAGTACGCCTCGAACGGCAACCAGGCGCTGACGGACAAGCAGGCGCGTGAGCTGCTCAACATCGGCGTCGCCTTCTCCGACACGCAGTCGGCCCGTCGTGGCCGCGCCGCCAAGGCCACGTGGGTGTCGATCGGCAAGAAGACGATGAAGATCAAGAAGGCGGGCAAGCTGCGCGTCGCGCTGCCGCTCTCGAAGAAGGGCACGGCGCTGCTGCGCAAGGGGCCGCTCAAGGTGCGCGTGACGTACACGCTCACGCGGGGCACCGCCACGCGGACGATCGTGCAGTACGCGACGCTGCCGCGCGAGGCCTCGTAGCAGCCCACGCCCCGGCGTTCCCGGTGCGACACTTCACGCGTGATCTACCTCGACCACGCCGCCACAGCACCGCCGGATCCGGCGGTCGTTACGAAGCTGCAGCCGTTTCTGACGGGGCGCTTCGGCAATCCGTCTGAGCCGCATGCGCTCGGGCGACAGGCCCGTGCTGACCTCGAGGAGGCGCGCGCAGGCATCGCCGCAGCGCTCGGCGCACGGCCCGACGACGTGATCCTGACCGGCGGCGGCACGGAGGCCGACAACATCGCCGTGCTGGGACGCTGCCACGGCACGCCCGGCCGCATCGTCATCAGCGCGCTCGAGCATCCGGCGGTGGCGCGCGCGGCCGACAGTCTCGCCGCCGGTCGCTGGAACGTCGTGATCGCCCCGGTCCTCGCCGACGGGCAGCTCGACGTGCTTGCCTTCGGCGAGCTCGTGCGGCCGGTCGATGCGCTGGCGTGCGTGATGGCGGCGAGCAATGTCACGGGCGTCGTGCAGCCGCTCGCCGAGGTCGCGGCGATCTGCGCCCACAACGACGTGCCGCTGCATATCGACGCCGTGCAGGCCGCGGCCGGCATGGAGCTCGATGTGGGCGCGCTGCCCGGCGAGGTGACGCTGGCCGTGGCCGCGCACAAGCTCGGCGGTCCGCGTGGCATCGGTGCCCTCGTCGGCCCTGGCGTGGGCACGCTCGAGCCGATCGTCCACGGCGGCGGACAGGAACGCGGGCTGCGGTCGGGTACCGAGAACGTGGCGGGTGCCGTGGCCCTTGCCGAGGCGCTGCGCATCCGACAGGGCGACGCCGCGCCGGCCGAGCGCGAGCGCCGCGCCGCGCTGCGCGATGCGCTCGAGCAGCGCCTGGCGCTGCCCGTCGCCGGCGGGGCCGCCCCGCGGCTGCCGGGGCACGCGCTGCTGCTGACCGCCTACCGCGGCGACACGGTCGTGCGCCTGCTCGACGAGCGCGGCATCGCGGTGTCGGCCGGCTCGGCCTGCGCCAGCGGCGATCCGCAGCCCGATCCGGTGCTCGGTGCGATGGGCATCGATCAGGTGCTCGCGCGCGGTGCCGTGCGCGTGACGCTCGGCCCGACGACGACCGCGGAGGAGATCGACGCGCTGGTGGCCGCCTGGGCCGAGATCGAGCAGGGGCTCGAGGCGGCGCGCGAGGCGACGTCGTGATCGATCTCTCCCGTGCCGGTGCGATCGAGCAGCCCGACGGCGAGGGCAGTGCCGGCGGCGGGCGCTGCGACGACCGCGTGCGCTTCACCCTGCGCCTCGCGGGCGAGACCATCGCCGAGGTGCGCTTCGGCGCCGACGCCTGCGCGTCCACGACCGCGGCCGCTGCCTGGCTGGCCGCGGCGGCGGAGAGGCGGGGGCTGCTTGACGCGGCGCGGCTCGGACTCGCCGACGTCCTCGCGGGCACGGCGATCGATTCGCCGGAGTGCGCGCTCACCGCGGTCGATGCGCTGCATGCGGCGCTCGGTGACGCCGTCGTGCGCGGCGCAGTCCTCGCCGCTGATGCGAATCGCGTCGGCGTCGCCATGAGCGGCGGCGTCGACTCTGCGATGGTGCTCACGGGGGCCGTCGAGGAGGGGCGGGAGGCCGTCGGTCTCACGCTGCGACTGTGGATCGACCCGGCGGCGCCGAATCCCGAGCGCGCGTGCTGCGCGCCGACCGCCGTCCGTGCCGCACGCGATCTCTGTCACGCCCGGGGCATGCCGCACCTCATGCTCGACCTGCGCGACGAATTCCGCATGACGGTCGTCGACCCCTTCGTTTCGGGATACGCCTCGGGCGAGACCCCGAATCCCTGCGCGACGTGCAACGGCGCGTTCCGATTCGACGCGATCGACGCCATTGCCACGCGCCTCGGCTGCAGCGAGTGGCGCACCGGTCACTACGCGCGCCTCGTCGAGCGCGACGGTGCGCTGCTGGTGGCGCGCGGTGCAGACCCCGCCAAGGATCAGTCGGCCATGCTCGCGCTCGTGGATCCCGCGATCCTCGCGCGCGTGCGGCTGCCGCTCGGCGAGCGCATCAAGCGCGACGTGGTCGCGGAGGCCGAGACGAAGGGGCTTGCCGCCGCGCAGGCGCCGGAGAGCCAGGAGGTGTGCTTCCTCGGCGGGGGCGACCTCGCGCCGTTCCTCGAACGTCAGGGCGTCGAGCTCGTGCCCGGCCCGATCGTCGATGAGGAGGGTGCGGAACTCGGCACGCACCACGGCGCCGCAGCCTTCACGCCCGGCCAGCGCCGCGGCCTCGGCGTGTCGCGCGGTACCGAGGCGCTGCACGTGCTGAAGATCGACATGCCTGCCAACACCGTCGTGGTCGCCACCCTCGAGCGCCTCGGACGTCGCACGGTCGAGCTGCGCGACGTGCGCCAGCACCTGCCGGGCGAGCGGGTCGACGCGAGCTTCCGGGTGCGCGCCGAGCCGATCCCGGCGGCGCTCGAGACTCGGGGCGACGGCACCGCGACGCTGCTGCTCGACCGCGACGCCTTCCAGGTCGCCCCGGGGCAGGTCGCGGCGCTCTACGACGGCGACTGCATCGTGGCCGCCGGCGTCGTGGCTGGCTGACGACCGTGGGTCAGGTTCGGAATGGGGTCAGACCCCATTCCCAACCTGAACCACGGTCATTGGGCATCGCGTACCCTGCTGGGGCAATGCTGGCTCACGAGATTCGCGCCGCCTATCGGAACCACTTCGAGCAGAACGGGCATCTCGTCATGCCCTCGGCGAGCCTCGTGCCCGCGTCGCTCGATCCGTCGGTCCTGTTGACGACGGCCGGCATGCAGCCGTTCAAGCCGTTCTTCCTCGGGCTCGACACGCCGCCGGCCACGCGCCTCACGAGCGTGCAGAAGTGCTTCCGGACCACGGACATCGACGAGGTCGGCAAGACCGCGCGGCACCTCACGTTCTTCGAGATGATGGGCATCTTCTCGTTCGGCGACTACTTCAAGGCCGGCGCCATCGAGTTCGCCTGGACGCTCGTCAGCGGCGCGTGGCAGATGGACACCGACAAGGTGTGGATCACGGTCTTCGCCGGCGACGACCAGGTGCCCGGCGATGATGAGGCGCGCGAGCTGTGGCTGGCGCAGGGCGTGCCGGCCGAGCGCATCGTCGGCCTCGGGCGCAAGGACAACTTCTGGCAGGCCGGCCCGACCGGTCCGTGCGGTCCGTGCAGCGAGCTCTACTACGATCGCGGCCCCGAGCATGGCTGCGGACGTCCCGCTGGGCCCGACGGCTGCAAGCCGGGCTGCGATTGCGATCGCTTCCTCGAGTTCTGGAACCTCGTCTTCATGCAGTACGACCAGGCCGAGGACGGCACCCTCGCGCCGCTGCCGAAGACGGGCGTCGACACGGGCGCGGGCGTGGAGCGCGTCGCCGCGCTGCAGCAGGGCGTGCACTCCGTCTACGAGACCGACGGGTTCAAGGCGATCATCGCCGCCATCGAGGAGTGGACCGGCACGTCGTACGACAGCGGCGGCATCCAGACGAAGGCGCTGCGCGTGCTCGCCGACCACGGTCGTGCGATGACGTTCCTCGCCGCCGACGGCGTGCTGCCGGACAACGAGTCGCGGGGCTACATCCTGCGCCGTGTCATCCGCCGGGCCGTCTCGCACGGCCATCGCCTCGGCATCCAGGGCACGTTCCTGGAGCGCCTCGCCGATCTCGTGATCGCGCAGCTCGGCGACGTCTATCCCGAGCTCGTCCAGAACCGCGACGACGTCGTGCGCATCCTCAGCGGCGAGGAGGAGCGCTTCCTGCGCACCCTCGAGACCGGAACGACCCAGCTGGAGGAGCGCATCGCGCGCGTCCGCGCCGAGGGCGGCACCGCCCTGCCCGCCGCCGATGCCTTCCTCCTGCACGACACCTACGGCTTCCCCTTCGAGCTGACGCAGGAGCTCGTCGCCGAGCAGGACCTCTCCGTCGATGAGGCGGGCTTCGCCGAGCTGATGGAGGCGCAGCGCCAGCGGGCCCGCAGCGCGGCCGGCAAGGGCGGTGGCGTCGACATGGACAAGGTCGCGGCGTTCGCGCGCGAGGCCGGCTTCACCACCGCCTTCGTGGGCTACGACCAGAGCGACATCCGCACGCGCATCGGCGCGCTCGCGGACGTCGGCGATGGGCGCATTGCCGTGAAGCTGCGCGAGTCGCCGTTCTACCCCGAGGGCGGTGGCCAGGTCTCCGACGCCGGGCACATCGAGTCCGACACGGGCCGCGGCGCGATCGTCGACGCGATCCGCTTCGACAAGGACCAGACGCTGATCGTCGTCATGGAGCACGGCGACCTGATCGACAACCAGGAGGTGCGCGCGATCGTCGACACGACGCGCCGCCGCCCGACGCAGGCCAACCACACCGGCACGCACGTGCTGCACCGCGCGCTGCAGGAGGTGCTCGGCGATCACGTCCGCCAGAAGGGCTCCTCGGTGCGTCCCGACAAGCTGCGCTTCGACTTCTCCCACGAGACGCCGATGACGCCGGACGAGCTGGCGCGTGTCGAGGACATCGTCAACCGCGTGGTGATCGAGGGCCATCGCGTCTTCACGTTCGAGACGTCGCAGGACGAGGCGCGCGAGCTCGGCGCGATGATGCTGTTCGGCGAGAAGTACGGCGATGTGGTGCGCGTGGTGGAGATCGAGGGCTTCTCTCGCGAGCTCTGCGGCGGCACGCATGTCGGCACGACGGCGGAGATCGGGCCGATGCGCATCGTCTCGGAGTCCAGCGTCGGCCAGGGCGTGCGTCGCATCGAGGCCGTGACCAGCGGCGTCGCGATCGATCTGCTGCGCCAGCGCGAGCGCGCGGCCGACGAGGCGTCCAGGGCGCTCAAGGTGGGACCGGAGCGCCTGCCGGAGGCCGTGCGCGACCTGCAGGCCAAGGTGCGCGAGCTCGAGAAGCAGCTGAAGGCCGGTGGCGGCTCTGCCGGTGGCGCTCCGGTGGATGACCTCGCCGCGCAGGCGCAGGAGCGCGGTGGCATCAAGGTCGTCGCCGCGGGCGTCGGCGAGATCGCTCCCGACGCGCTGCTCGAGCTGGCCGATCATCTGCGCGGTGCGCTCGGTCCGAGCGTCGCGCTGCTGATCGGCGAGCATGCCGGCAAGGTCGCGCTGATCTGCGCCGCGACGCCCGAGGCCGTCGCTGCCGGTGCTGACGCGGGGGCCGTGATGAAG
>JBPCSK010000533.1:0-8849 GCA_051007275.1 Gaiellales bacterium
GAACGGCGCCATATCGACGACGAGATCCTTGATGACGGGCAGGTTTCCCATCGGGGAGACCGTGATCGTGTGGCCGGCGTCGACGAACTTCTTCATCGGCGTCTTGCAGGCCAGCGCCGCACCACCGTCGACGCGCATCCCGCACGAGCCGCAGACGGCCATGCGGCACGACTTGCGGTACGACAGTGTGCCGTCGTGCGTGTCCTTGATCGCGTCGAGGGCATCGAGCACCGAGGCGGTCACCGGAATCGTCACCGTGAAGGTGTCGAAGCGGGACTTCTTCGTGTCCGGGTCGTAGCGGCGCACGCGGAGCGTGGCCTCCATCTTCTCGGTGTCGTACGCACCCTTGAGGGTGGTGAAGTGAGCGTTCTTGATCTCGGTCAACTCAGTAGCTCCGCGCCAGGGGCTGATGCTTGGTGATCGTGACGGGCTTGTAGTCCAGGCGGACCTGCCCGTTGTCGTTCCAGTTGAGCGTGTGCTTGAGCCAGTGATCGTCATCGCGCTCGGTGTAATCGAGGCGCGAGTGGGCACCGCGGCTCTCCTTGCGGGCCAGCGCCGACGTGACGAGGCAGTCGGCGCACTCGAGCAGCGAGTTGAGCTCGATCGCCGACGTGAGGTCGGTGTTGAAGATCGAGCCGTGGTCGTCGATCTTGAGCGTCTTCGCGCGCTCGCGCAGCTCGACGACCTTCTCCTTGCACTCGGCCAGCGCCTCCTCGGTGCGGTAGACACCGGCCTTGTCGTACATCGTCTTGGCCAGCTCCTCACGCAGGACGCCGGGGCGCTCGCCCTCGGAGTTGCCGACGAGCGCGGCGATGCGGCGATCCTCATCGGCCAGGACGGAGGGCTCGATGCGCGCGCCCGTGTCGCCCTGCTCCTTGACGCGCTCAGCGGCGGCCTGTCCAGCACGGCGGCCGAACACGACGGTCTCCATCAGCGAGTTGCCGCCGAGGCGGTTGGCGCCGTGGATGGAGACGCAGGCGACCTCGCCGGCGGCCCAGAGGCCCGGCACGATCGTCTCGCCCCAGACGTCACAGTCGACGCCGCCCATCATGTAGTGGGCCCCCGGGCGGACCGGGATCGGCTGCTCGATCGGATCGACGCCGGCGTAGTCCATGGCCAGCTCGCGCGAGCCCGGCAGGCGGGTCTGCAGCTTCTTCCAGCCGAGGTGCGTGAGGTCGAGCAGCACGCAGCCGTCGACGCCGCGGCCGTCGGCGATCTCCTTCCACTCCGCGCGCGACACGACGTCGCGGGAGGCGAGCTCCATCGCGTTCGGGGCGTCGCCGACCATGAAGCGGTCGCCATCCTTGTTGCGGAGGTACCCGCCCTCACCGCGGCAGCCCTCCGTGATCAGCACGCCGTTCGACTTGAGCGTGGTCGGATGGAACTGCAGGAACTCCATGTCCTTCAGCGGCACGCCGGCGTTCCAGGCGAGCGACATGCCGTCGCCGGTGCACGAGAACGCGTTGGTGGTGCCGTAGTACATGCGGCCGACGCCACCCGTCGCGAGGATCACGTGGTTGGCCTGGATCGCGTGCAGACCGCCGCGCTGGGTGTCCCAGGCGATGACGCCGGCGCACTGGCCGCCGTCGACGACGACCTGCGTGGCGAAGAACTCCTCGTAGACCTTGACCTCGTGCTTGACGAGCTGCTCGTAGAGCACGTGGATCAGGACGTGGCCCGTGATGTCGGCGGAGTACACGGTGCGCGGCGCGCCGGCGGCGCCGAAGGGGCGCTGCGCGAGTTTGCCGTCGGCGGCGCGCGTGAAGATCGCGCCCATGTGCTCGAGCTCGTAGATGTCGTCGGGCGCCTCGTTGGCGAAGATCTCGATCGCGTCCTGGTCGCCCAGGTAGTCCGAGCCCTTGACGGTGTCGAACGCGTGCGTGGCGGGCGAATCCTCCGTGGCGTTGCCGAGCGCGGCATTGATGCCGCCCTCTGCCGCGCCGGAGTGCGAGCGCGTCGGATGGAGCTTCGAGATGACCGCGACGTCGACACCCTGCCGCTTCGCCTCGATCGCAGCGCGCATGCCGGCGAGGCCCGCACCGAGGACAATCACATCGTGTCGAATCACCAGGAACCTCCGAAAGCAGTGCACGGCGATGCCGCGCGTGTAGGCAGAGTACGTGCGGTGGCGGATGCCCGCAAGGACGTGACAGGCGTCACGATTGGGGAAATCCTTGCCATTGCAGGGTTCTTCGCGGCGAATCGCAGTGCGGCGGAGCCCTGCGGCTAGCCTTGCCGCATGGTGGGACTGGTGATCCGCGAGGCGCTCGGCCTCTATCGACGCCTCTTCCGCCCTCTCGTGGCCACGTCGTTCCTGATCTTCCTGCCCTTCACGATCGCGCTGCTGGCGCTGCAATTGGCCGTGCCGGACACCACGAGCACCCAGCAGGGGCTGGCGATCATCGACGCCGTCGGCTCGCTGCTCCTGTTCGCGCCGCTCGCCTCGATCGTGATCATCCGCTGCGCGATCACGCTGGAGCAGACCGGCGCCGCGAGTCCGCGCCGCGAGCTCGGGCCCGCATTCGGCCTGCTGGTGTCGTACGTGGTCACCCAGCTGATGGTGCTGCTCGTGATCGTCGCCCTGCCGGGTCTCCTGATCGCGGCGGGGTATGCGGCCGGATCGCCGACGATCATGACGATGGGCGTCGGCGTGCTGCTCGGTTCGGCGCTCCTCAACGGCGTGCGCCTGACCGTCGCCACGGTGGCGGTCGTGACCGGAGATGCGCGTAATGCCCTCGCGCTGCGCCGCTCGGCCGCGCTGACGCGGGGTAACTGGCTGCGAACCCTCGGCGTGCTCGTCGTGGTGACGCTGATCGCGCTCCTGGTCGCCATCAGCGCCTCGTCGATCGGACTGGCCTTTCCCGCCGGCCCGGCACAGGACGTCGGCACCTCGGTCTTCGGCCTGATCGGCAACGCGCTGACCGTGCCGATCGTCGCGCTCGGCTCGTACCGCCTGTATCGCGTCCTCGAGGCTCAGGCGTCAGCGCGACGCGCTGCCTGAGCCTGCGCCTTCAGCAGCGCGTCTGCCTCGATCACCCGTCCGTGAAGCTCCTCGCGCGGCAGCGCGAGCGCGAGCTCGAGTGCCTCGGCCACGACGGCCGGCGCCTTGCCAATGCCGCGCTCGTGCCAGCGACGAAACTGCTCGACCTGCGGGAACCGCTCTGCATCGACCTCGCGCAGACCGGCCTGCATGGCCGTGTCGGTCAGCCCGGGCACGAACGAGAAGGCCGTCAGCGCGTCGCCGGCCTCCTCAGCCAGGTAGCGGACGTACGCATCGAGGCCCGCCTTGGCTGCGCCGTACGCCGCCCAGCCGGGAAACACCCGCGTCGCGCTCGAGGCCGACACGGCGACGAACGTGCCGCGTCCCGCGGCGAGCATCGCCGGCACCGTCGCCGCGGCGAGGTTCGCCGTCCCCGTGATCGTGATCGAGAGGGCGTCATCGAGCTCGCCCGCGGGCAGCAGCCAGGGCCGATCGATCGGTCCGAGCGTGCCAGCCGCAGCGACGACGAGCGACGGCGCGCCGAAGCGGGCGATCGCCGCGGCGGCACCGTCCGCGACCGCGGCCTGGTCACGCACGTCGGCGACAGCAACCTCGACACGATCCGGAGCGATCGCCGCCAGCGTCGCAAGATCATCGGAGGTGCGCGCGATGGCACCGACCGCGAGGCCGCGGTCGAGCGCGCGCTCGGCGATCGCGCGACCGATGCCACGCGAGGCGCCTGTGAGGAGCAGCAGGGGAGTCATGCCCGGTACATCGCAGCGGCCACGCCGACGGCCGCAGCCCGTCGGATACCCTGCGGGGCATGTCGACTCCGCTCGGCGCCGCCCGTCGACTGCTCGCCGACGGCCACCGCCCCACGCTGCTCCTGAGCGCGCACCGCACGCCCTTCGGGACGCGCTCCCTGCTGGCCGTGGCGCCCGACGCGACGATCCAGCTGGAGACCGGCGCGGGCCTGCCCGCGATCCCGCCGCGCCTCGTGCACGAGGCACACGGCACCGGTGTCTGGATCGGGGCAATCGCCTACGACGCGGGCCTCGATCTGCTCGGCATCGCCGCGCGCCACGCGCCCCGCGATCCGGCGATGGTCGCGCACTACCACCGCACCTACGCCGTGCACGACGAGGCGGCCGGCACGTGGGAGGTGCTCGGCCCCGACGGCCCGACCCGCAACGTGCTGACCGCGGCGATCGAGGCACCCGAGCTCCCCGCTCTGCTCGAGGAGCTGCCCGACCGCACCGCAACGTCGGGCCTCTCGCGCGCCCAGTTCGCGGAGCGCGCCCGCGATGTGCAGCGGCTGATCAGCACCGGTGAGGCCTTCGAGATCAACCTCGCCCACGTCGTGCGCGTGCCCTGGCAGGCGGGCGGCTGGGAGCTGTTCGAGCGCCTCGTCGCCGTCGCGCCCGCCGACCACGCCGCGTACATCGCGGGGGACGGCGTGGAGATCGCGAGCGTCTCGCCCGAGGTCTTCCTGCACGTCCGCGACGGACGCGCCGAGACGCGGCCGATCAAGGGCACGCGGCGCCGCGGTGCCACACCCGCGGAAGACGATGCGCTCGCTGACGAGCTGGCCGCCTCGGCGAAGGACCGCGCCGAGAACGTGATGATCGTCGACCTCCTGCGCAACGACCTGACCGCCACGGCGGAGCCCGGCTCGGTGCGCGTGACGGCGCTGTGCGAGCTCGAGCGCACGGAGAACGTGATGCACCTCGTCAGCGCCGTCGAGGCGACGGTGCGCGAGGACGTGCGCCTGCCCGACGTGCTCGTCTCGTGCTTCCCGGGCGGCTCCATCACAGGAGCACCGAAGCGCCGGGCGATGGAGCTGATCGACCGCCTCGAGGCCGATGCCCGCGGCTTCTACTGCGGCACCGTCTTCGCGTACGAGCCGGCGCGCCGTGCGCTGACCGCCAGCATCGCGATTCGCACCGCCACCGTCGCCAACGGCGAGGCCCGCTACGGCGCCGGCGGCGCCATCACCCTGCTGTCGGATCCCACCGAGGAGGCCGAGGAGACGCTGGTGAAGGCGCGGCCGTTCCTCACTGCCACGCAGGCGACCCTGGCCGGGTGGGAGTCGTGATCGCGATCTTCGAGACCGTGCTCGTCGACGAGGGCCGCATCCGCCTGCGCGAGCGCCACCTCGAGCGCCTCGCCCGCTCCGGCGCATCGGCCGAGCAGGTCGGGGCCGTCGACGCGTGCTTCGCGGACGCGCTGCTCCTGACCGACCCGCCGTTCCTGCTGCGCGTCGACGTGGACGATGATGGCGTGCGCCCCGCGACGCGACCACCGCGACCGAACGCGCCCGCCGAGCTGCTCATCGACCGCTCCTACGACCCGGACGCGGACGCACGCCTGCTGAAGGCCGCCGATCGGGCGTGGGCCGAAGCCGCCGAGGCCGCGACGGGCGGTGAGGCGCTGCTCGTCTCCGCCGACGGCCAGATCGGCGAGACCACCCGCGCCAGCGTGCTGCTCCACGATGCCGACGGCACCTTCGCCACGCCGGCGCTCCGCGGCATCCTGCCGGGCGTGACGCGCGCCTGGGCGCTGGATGTGCTCGAGGTCACGGAGCGCGAGGTGCGACTCGACGAGCTCGCCTCCGCCCGCGGCGCGGCGCTGCTCACCGCCGGACGCGGCGTCGTGCCGATCGCGAGCGTCGAGGGCATCCCGCTGGCGCACTCGGCGGCGCTCGACGAGCTCGCCGCTGCCTGGAGGGCGCTGCCGTGATCGTGATCCTCGACAACCGCGACTCGTTCGTCCTCAACATCCAGCATCGCCTCGCCGAGCTCGGCGTGCCGTCGCGGGTCGTGCCGTCGCACAGCACGCGCCTGGACGAGATCGCCGCCCTGAAGCCGACGGGACTGATCGTGTCGCCTGGTCCTCAAGGTCCCGACGAGGCGGGCATCTCGACGGCGGCCATCCGCACCTTCGGCCGCGACATCCCCGTGCTCGGCATCTGCCTCGGCCATCAGTGCATCGCGGTCGCCTTCGGCGTGCACGTCGGCCCGAACGACAACGCCATGCACGGCCGGGCGTCGCAGGTGGAGCACGATGGCGCCGGCCTGCTCGCCGGCCTGCCCTCCCCGTTCGACGCCGGTCGCTACCACGCGCTGGCCGCGGCTGAGCCTGCCCCCGACGGCGAGCTGCTGGTCTCCGCGCGCCTGCCCGACGGGCTGATCATGGGCCTCCGACACCGCACGCTGCAGATCGAGGGCGTGCAGTTCCACCCCGAGAGCGTGCTGACCCCGCAGGGCTTCCGGATCCTCGCCAACCTCGCGCGCCAGGCCGGGCACGCCATCGACAACGCGCGCGTGCAGGCGCTGATCGACGACGCTGAGCGGCTCGGGTAGCCGCGCGCCAAGAACGTGCACGTTTTCTGCCAATCTGGATCCGGATCCAAATTGGTAGAAAAGGTGCCAATCTGGATCCGGATCCAGATTGGCGCGTCAGGGATTGTTGATCGCGAGCAGCGTCAGCAGCTCGTAGACCACGTTGGCCGCCATCAGCGCGGTGTGCTGGCCGTTGCTGTCGTACTGCGGCGCGACCTCGACGACGTCGGCGCCGACGAGGTTCACGCCACGCAGCGCGCGGAGGAGGTCAAGCGCCTGCTCGCCCGACGGGCCGCCGATCTCCGGCGTGCCCGTACCCGGACAGAGGCCCGGATCGACGAAGTCGATGTCGAAGGAGAGAAACAGCGGTGCGTCGCCGACGCGCGCGCGCACGTGCTCGCCGAACTGCGCGGCCGTCCAGTGACGCAGGTCGAGCCACGGCACGAGCTCGATGCCGAGGTCGGCGGCCACCTGATAGTCCTCGGGGCCGTACAGCGAGCCGCGCTGGCCGCCCTGGAATGACCTCACGGGATCGATCAGCCCCTCCTCGATCGCGCGCTTGGCGAAGGTGCCGTGGTTGTAGGGCTTGTCGTTGTACGAGTCCCACAGATCGTGATGGGCATCGACCTGCACGTAGGCGACCGGCCCGTACTTCTTCGCGACGGCGCGCAGCTCAGCGAGCGCGACGGAGTGGTCGCCGCCGAGGCCGATCGGCACCGCACCGCGCTCGATGATGCCCGTGGCGTAGGCCTCGATGCGCGTCAGGGTCTCCTCGATGTAGCCCGGCACGGTCGGCGCATCGCCGGCGTCAACGCACGAAAGGTGGCCGAAGACCATCTGCTTCTGCGCCGGGTTGTAGGGGCGCAGCAGCGCCGAGGCCGAGCGGATCGCCTCGGGTCCGAAGCGCGAGCCCGAGCGGAACGACGTGCCGCCGTCCCATGGCATTCCGAAGATGGCGGCGTCGGCGCCATCGATGTCGGGCACGTGCGGCAGGCTTGCGAACGTGCGGATACCGGTGAAGCGGGGCGCGGCGAGGGCGTCGGTCGGCTCATGCATGCGTGTGACTCTACGCGGTCGAACGCCGCCTGTCGCCCCGTATGATCAGACCGACGCGCCATCCCGCTGCGGACGGCGAAGTACTCCAACATGGCCGTCCCCTCCCCCCGCTCCCGATGACCCGCGCGCTGCGCTCCATCCTGATCCTCGCGATCGTCGCGGTGGTCGCGCTCGGGGCGGTCGCGCTGTGGGCGCTGCAGGCCACGAGCAGCGACTTCGCGTTCGTCCCGCGCGCCGCGCAGCCGACGCTCGGCGCGGTCAAGCTCCAGGGCGAGCAGCCGCCGGCGCCCGGCGCTGGCCGGCTCTACTTCACCACCGTCGGCGTCCGCCACGCGACGGTGTGGGAGACCTGGTTCGGCGTGGGCGGCGGCGGCCAGCTCGTGCCCGAGCATGCGGTGCAGCCGAAGGGCGAATCGGACGAGGAGCGAGCCCGTCTCGACACTGAGGCGATGGGCTCGTCGCAGGATGCGGCGGAAGTCGTGGGCTTGCGGGCTCTGGGGTATCGCGTGACCGTGACGCCGTCGGGTGTGCTGATCGCCGGCATCGACCCCGACGCGCCGATCGCGAAGGACGGCGGCGAGCTCGGCGACCTCATCCTCCAGGCCCAGTCCAAGCGGATCACGACGATCGACTCGCTGCGCGCGGTGCTCGCCGACGTCGGCGCGAAGCGGGCTGTCTCGCTCGGGGTGCATCGGGACGGCAAGCTGCTGACGATCGGCACCGAGACGATCGAGGGACGCGGCGACAAGCCGATCCTCGGCATCCTGCCCGAGCAGGCCAGCACGATCTCGGCACCGCGCAAGGTGACGTACGCCGTCGAGGGCGTCGGCGGGCCTTCGGCGGGACTGGCCTTCGCCCTGCAGATCTACAGCGCGGGCAAGAACTACGCGAACCTCCACGGCCTCCGCGTCGCGGCCACCGGCACGCTATCGATGGTGGGAACGGTCGGCGCGATCGGCGGCGTCGGAGAGAAGGCGATTGGCGCACGCCGAGCCGGCGCCACGGTGTTCCTCGTACCGAGGGACAACGCCGCGGAGGCCCGCGCCGCGCACGTCAGCGATCTGAGGATCGTGCCGGTGGAGAACTTCACCGACGCCGTGCGGGCGCTCGCGGCGATCCCGCAGCCCTGACCCGAAAATTGCCGAAATTGCGGGGAAATCGCCTGCGCGGCGCTTGCCCGGATCTTCACCTGTTCGTAGTCTCCACCTGTCGCCGGAGGAGGGCTTCGTCGACACCCACAGCGTCCCCTCGGAGGAACCCACCTCGGTGTCTGCACGTGCCTGCAACCAGTGCTACTTCCACGTGCACGACCTGTGCGCGCTGGCCCGCACCGAGCCCTGCGCGACGTTCCGTCCCGCCAAGCGCGAGGGCCTCGTGCCCCCGCCGCAGGCGCAGCTGATCGAGCGCCCCCTGCCCGAGCCCGCGCTCGCGGCCCGCGCGTCCTGACGCCCGCTAGGGTTTCCCGCATGAGC
>JBPCSK010000534.1:0-1402 GCA_051007275.1 Gaiellales bacterium
CGTCCAGACGATGCGCGCGTCATCCACGCGCAGCTCGTCGCCATCGATGCGGATCCAGGGCATTCCCGCCCCCGGAGCTAGACGGTGCCCTGCGAGGAAACCGGCAGGAAGTGGTCGATGGACCGCAGCAGCTCGAGCTCGCCGGCGATGCCACGGTTGTCGAGCTTGTGCAGCATCGCGCGCGTGTGCTGATCGTCGGCGCCATAGCCGAAGGTGCGAGCCACGCGGAAGCGGAGCCAGCCGCTGCGCCACGACTCGCCGTGCCACGGATTGAGCGAGCAGAGGACCAGCGCGGCCTCCTCCAGATCGCCGTTCTCCGCCACGCGGAGCTCGACGAAGGCGTTCTCCCACTCGGCGGACTCGTCCTCGAGGATCGCGTCCCACTGCTGCGCAAGCGTTGCCATGGGCGGAAGCGTACTAGAGGGCGGGCCGGATCCGGTGCGCGATGGCCGGCATGCCCCGGCCCGGCACCGAACGGACCCTGTACGCGTCAATTTGGGGCCGGGCCCAAACTGACGTCAGCGGTGCCGGGGCAGGATGAGGTTCTGCGCGGTGCTGACCGCGGCGGTGCGCGTGGCGGCGAAGCTCGTGAGGACGCGCAGCGTGATCCGGCCGCGTTTCGCGGCGTTGCGGGTGGTCAGGCCCGCGACGCACACCACGGGGTACCTGCCCGCCCTCGCGACCGTCTTCCGGCGTGTGCACACGACAACGCGCCTGCCCTTCACGATCCGCGAGAACGTCTGGTTCACGACGCCCGCGGCGTTGACCGTGACAATCGTGCGGAACGTAATCGTCGTTCTCGAGTACGAGACCTTCGGCCTGGCCGCGACGACGACGCTCCGCACGCCGGGCAACACGTACGTGAACGCGTCGGCGAAGGTGCCCGTCCCGTTCGCGGTCGTGACGCGGATGTCGACCTTGCCGGCCACGTGCAGCGGCGCGACGACGGTGAGGCGCTCGTACGTGCTCTCCTTGATCACGGCCCCCGTGCCGCCGAACAGCACCAGGGTGGCGCCGTCGAGGTGGGTGCCGGTGATGACCACGGTCGTGCCGCCCGCGGTCGTGCCGCTTGCCGGCGCGACGGTGGCCGCCACCGGCGGCTGCGCGCGAGCGAAGGCGGCGACGTTCGGCTTCGACGAGAATGCGGAGCCGGTGTAGACGTCGCGCCCGTCGGGACTGACGACGACGGGACTCGCCGCGAAGAGGAGGTCGGCGGTCGTCGCGCATGGCGTCATCGCGGCGTCGGCGAAGCAGCCTGCCGCACCCGGCTTGAGCGTCAACGCGCCCGTCGTCGCGTTGCGGTCGAACGCGAGCAGCATGTTCCAGTTGAGCGAGGTGACGTACGCGCTGAGGCCATCCGGGCTGACGGCGACGCCCTTGGAGTCGAAGTTGGCCGCGGGCT
>JBPCSK010000535.1:0-4999 GCA_051007275.1 Gaiellales bacterium
GTCGTGGCCTTCGCGCTGTCGATGGACTACGAGCTCTTTCTCCTGTCGCGCATCATGGAGGAGCACGACGCCGGACACGACACGATCGACTCCGTGGCGTTCGGCCTGCAGCGGACGGGCCGCGTCATCACCGCGGCAGCCCTCCTGATCGCGGTCGTCTTCACCTCGTTCCTGTCGAGCGGCGTCACGAACATCAAGCAGCTCGGCTTCGGCTGCGCGTTCGCGATCCTGATCGACGCCACGCTCGTGCGCAGCGTGCTCGTGCCGACGTTCATGCGGGTGGCCGGCGAGGCGAACTGGTGGGCGCCGCGCTGGCTGCGACGCGTCCATGATCGCATCGGCCTGAGCGAGGAGTAGGCGCTAGCCGTTCTGCCTACGAGCCTGTGAGACGGGAACAAGAACGGCGCACCGGGTTACGACGGGCATCCCACAGGCCCGTAGACAGAACACCTAGCCGACGAAATTCGACAGCAGGTCGAGCACGTTGGCCTGTGACAGCGCGAGGTTGAGGCCGAAGGCGACGAGGCCGGACACGTCGCCGGCGTCCTGCCCCGCGGTGAGCCCCTTCTGGAGCCCGCTCTTGATGGCGTCGTTGATCTCGGCCTCGCTCTTGCCGGTGGTCTGCTCGAGCGTCGTCAGAGCCGACGGATTGGCCAGTGCTGCGAACACATCGAATGTCGGTGCACCGAGCTGGCAGGCCGCATCGACGACGCCGACCAGCGCCACCTGCGCGAGGGCCTGGCCCGTGCTCGACGTCTTCGACCATGGGAACGGCGAGCAGGGGTCGTCGTCGCCCCGGACGATCGCGAGGATGCGGTCGACCGGTGCCACGGCAGCGGCGGCGCCGAGCACGCTGCCTTCCGTGCCTGACAGCGCCCCAGCCTGCTGCGCCTGATCGATCGAGGCGACCATCGCCTTGCGGACCGCCTGCTCGACCTCGGCCTGCGAGCGACCCGAGCGCCGAGCCAGACCCTCAAGCCCCGCAGGATCGGCGAGCGCGGAGACGGCCTCGATCGGCGAGACATCGAGCGCGCACGCGGAACGGAGGCCCGTCAGCACGCCCACCTCCGCGGCGACCTGCTCCAGCCCATCGACCTGCTTCCACTGGACCGGTGCGCAGCCGCCGCTCTCGTTGCGCACGGCCGCGAGCAGCTGCGCCGGCGGCACGACATCGACGAGCGTCTGGATCGCGAGCGCGGTCGTGGGCGTCAAACGCCCAGCCGCCGACTCAGACGCGACCGACTTGGTGATGGCCGCCATCACGCTGTCCTGCAGCGACTGCGGCTGCACCCCGAGCATGCGCGCCGCACCGTCGACCCCCTCGCCGCTGCCGAGCGCGAGCACGAGATCCTCGCGCGAGACGCGGAGCGAGCACGCCGCGGCATTCAGCGACGTCAGCAGGATGGTCGAGGCCTCTGCGTCCATGCTGCCGCCCTGCGCCTGCACCACCTGCGCGGTGCAGGGATCGGCGACCGCAGCCGTCTGCGACGATCGCAGGCGATCGGTGCCGCCGAGGGCCGCGAAGGCGACGACCAGTCCGGCACCGACGACGGCGGCAAGGACGACGAGCGCGAGCCCAGCGCGGCGCATGGCTAGCGGCGCTCCTTGAGCGCGCGATCCACGTCGCGCTTGGCCTCACGCGCCTTGGCCGTGTCGCGCTTGTCGATCACGTTCTTGCCGCGACCGAGCGCCACCTCGACCTTGGCCCGACCCTGCTTGAGATAGATGCGCACGGGAACGAGCGTGTAGCCCTTCTGCTCGACGCGTGCGCGCAGCTTCTCGATCTCGCGCCGGTGCAGCAGTAGCTTGCGATCCCGCGCACGATCGTGGTTGCGCATCCCGGCCTGGGCGTAGGGCTCGATGGTGGCGCCGACGAGCCAGACCTCGTCGCCGCGGAACATCGCGTACGCCTCGTTGACGCTGGCGGAGCCGGCGCGCAGCGACTTGATCTCGCTGCCGGTCAGGACGATGCCCGCCTCGAGATTGTCCTCGAGGAAGTAGTCGTGGCGTGCCCGCCGATTCTGCGCGACCGTGCGCTCGCCCTCACCGCTCATGGCCACATCGTACGCTGCGCCGGCGGGCTAGCCGACGATCACGATCTGCTGCTGTGCCTGCGCCGCGGGCTGCCCCTCCACGCCCGGTGCGATGACGACGAGATCAACGGGGCCCGTGAGCGTGCGCGGCACGGGGATCGTCGCGGCGAAGCTGCCTCGGCAGGGCTCGTCGATGATGCGGTTCGCCACCTCGATCTGGTTCTGCAGCAGGCGGATGACGACTGGGCCACCCTTGCTCTGCACGACGCCGCGCACCTGGATCGCAGAGGTGATGCGGTCGCCCGCGGTCGGCCGCGAGATCGTGACCGCGGGTGTGCCGACGAAGGGCGCGGAACCCTCCTTGGCGACCGCGCACCCGCTGCTGCCCGGCACTGTCGTGGCATCGATGACGAAGCTGAGATCGGCGCGCGTCAGCGGCGGCTCGAGCGCGCTGGAGGCGCCGGCGACGGAGTTGAGGCCGTACGGCCGCCCGTCCTGCCGCACCTGCACCGCCTCGATCGCGCCGCTCGCCGTGACGGTGTACACCACCTGATACAGCGCGAGCAAGGCATCGCTCTGCGCGTCGGCGGAGATCGCCGGCAGCTTCGAGAGATCCACGATCGCGGTCCGGTTGAGCACCGAGAAGCCGAGCAGGCGCGAGCCCTCGGGAATCGCGCTCGAGTAGTGCAGGACGTCCTCGGCCAAGGATGGACCCTCGAGCAGCGCGCGGAGGCTGCCCTCCGGCACCGTCATATCGGTGGGGATGCTGCGCCGCGTGGGCTCGGGCTGGTCGTAGCGCAGGAAGTAGACGAAGGCCGCGCCGGGCGAGGGGGTCGCGGGAACGGCGGCCGTGGTGTCCTCACCGGCAGCTGCCGCGGGCGAGACGATGGCCTTGTCGCCGATCGCGGCCGGTCCCTCGTCGCGCACGGTGCTGCCGGTGGCACCGCAGCCGGCAAGGAGCAGCGCCGCGCCGAACAGCAGCAGCAGCGTCCTCACGCCGACTCCCCCACCACGGCGGCACCGATCGAGACACGCGCCGTGCGCGGCAGGTGGATGATCGCCACGGCGCCGTCATCATCGAGTAGCTCGAGCTCCCCGCCCAGCACCCGCGACTGCCCCTCGGCGATCGCGAGGCCGAGCCCCGTGCCGCCGCCGCGATCGCGGGACGCCATCGCGAATCGATCCGCGGCCCGATCGAGGAACGCGCCGAAGCCGCTGCCGCTGTCGCGCACCGTGATCGTCATCGCCTCGCCGTCGACGGCGACCCGGAAGGGTGCGGCACCGTAACGTCGCGCGTTCTCCATGAGGTTCACCAGCACCCGCTCGAGCCGGCGCGGATCCGACTCGATGCGCAGCGTCACCGGCAGCGCCAGCTCGGCTTCCGGCAGGCGATCACGCGCCACGTCGCCGACGAGCCGCACGAGGTCGAACTGCTGCGCCATCGGCGTCTCGGCTCCGGCGTCGAGGCGCATCACCTCCAGCAGGTCCTCGACCAGATGCGCGAGCGCGCGGGCTCGCTCCTTGACCATCACCGCCTCCGGCGAGTCGTCGAGCAGCGATGACGCCGCGACGAGCCCCGTGATCGGCGTGCGCAGCTCGTGCGCCACGTCGGCGGAGAAGCTCTTCTCGCGCTCGGCGGCGTCGTCCAGCTCGCGAATCGTCCGCCCGAGCGCCTCCGCCATGTCGTCGAGCGCACGTCCGAGCGCGGCGATCTCATCGCGGCCACGTGGATGCAGACGCGCGTCGAGATCGCCCGCCGCGAGCTGCCGCGCCAGCGCCGCCGAGCGCCGCAGGCGCCGGGACAGCGCCGATGCCACGAGCACCCCGAGGAACGCGCCGATCACGATCGCGGCTGCGGTCAGGCGGATCAGCGCGTCCCGCAGCGCGTCGAGCTCCTGCTGGTCGGCGATGAACGACTGGCTTGCGTAGATCGACCCGATCGTCCGCAGCTGCGTGCCCGCATAGACCGCTGGCTCCGCCCCACCGAGGACCGGTTCGGTGAACACGTGTCCAGGCGTCGCGTCGACGCGCACCTTGAGACGTGCCGGCAGGCCGATGCCGATCGCGGCGTCGCCGAGGACGCCATCCTTGGTGACGATGTACGAGCCGGAGGGCGCCACCGTCGCGCCGCCAGGCAGACGCAGGCGTGCGATCGAGGCGGCGGTGCGCACCTGACGCGCGGCAGAGTCGCGGGCGCGGTCGACACGGTCGTTGGCGCTGCGCTGGTAGACGGCGAGGCTGATGCCGCCGGCGACGAGCGCGCTGATGATCGCGATCGCGAGCGCGAGTCGGACCCGCAGGCTCACGGATCCTCGCTCGGGCGCACCAGCTTGTAGCCGACGCCCCGCACCGTCTGCACCAGCTCGGGCGAGGCCGGATCGACCTCGATCTTGGCCCGTAGCCGCTGCACGTGGACGTCGACCAGCCGGGTGTCGCCCGCCCAGCCGTAGCCCCAGACGCGGTCGAGCAGCGTCGCCCGATCCAGCGCCATGCCCACGTTGTCGACGAACTCGATCAGCAGGCGGTACTCCGTCGGCGTCAGCGCCAGCGCCTCACCGTCGCGCGTGACCTCGTACCCCTCGCGGTCGACCGTGAGCGTGCCGATCTCCACGATCGCCGGACGGTCCGCATCGGCGGGTGCGACGCGGCGCAGGGCGGCGCGCAGGCGGGCGGCGAGCACGGCCGGCTCGAAGGGCTTGGTGACGTAATCATCGGCGCCGGCCTCGAGCCCCATCACGACGTCGATCGGATCGGATCGCGCGGACATCAGGATCACGGGGATCTGCGACTCCGCGCGGATCGCGCGGCACAGCGAGACGCCGTCCATGCCGGGCAGCATCACGTCGAGCAGGGCCAGCACGGGCTCATTGGCACGCCACGCCGCGAGACCGGCATCGCCGTCCTCCGCGGTGACGACGTCGAACCCGTTGCGCGTCAGGTAGTCCGCGGTCGCCTGGCGGATCACC
>JBPCSK010000536.1:0-1885 GCA_051007275.1 Gaiellales bacterium
CGTCCACGGCGCCCCGGGCACGGCGAGGACGTCGCGTCCGAGGTCGAGCGCCAGGCGCGCGGTGATCAGCGCGCCGCTGCGCGCGGCTGCCTCGACCACGATCGTGATGTCGGCCAGCGCCGCGACGATGCGGTTGCGCTCGGGAAACCGAAACGGCGCCGGCGGGGTGCCCGGCGGGTACTCCGACACGACCGCGCCCTCGGTGGTGATGCGGCGGGCGAGCGTGGCCGTGGCTGCCGGGTAGTCGCGGTCGATGCCGCAGCCGAGCACGGCCACCGTGCGTCCCGACCGGCTCAGCGCGCCCTGATGCGCGCCGGCATCGATGCCGCGGGCCAGGCCGGAGATCACCCCCACGCCGCTGGCCGCCAGCTCGCCTGCCAGTCGCGTGGCGAACGAGATGCCCGCGGCGCTGGCATGCCGCGACCCGACGATCGCCACGAGCGGCGGCTGCAGGAGCGCTGCGAGGCCCTCTCCCGACTGCGGCTCGCGCAGGTAGAGCGCGCTGGGTGGATCGACGAGGTCGTGCAGCCGGGCGGGATAGCGGGCGTCGTCGGGCGCGAGGTGGATCATGCGATCGCCCCCAGGCGCACGGCGATCGCCTCGGCCACGTGCGGCGGGCCGATGGCGTCGCTGCCTGCAAGGTCGGCGATCGTGCGCGCGACCCGCTGGATGCGGTGGATGCCACGCGGCGACAGCGACAGCCGGCGCGTGGCCTCGTCGACGAGACGCGCGCAGTCGTCGGTGAGCGGCGCCAGGTGCTCGAGCAGATCGACCGGCAGCAGGCCGTTGATGGATCCGCGCGCGTGCTGGCGCTCCCGCGCCGCGAGCACGCGCTCGCGCACGACGGCGCTGGTCTCGGGGCGATCGACGCGCAGCACCTCGGGCGCCGGGCGCTCGAGGCGCACGCCCACGTCGATGCGATCAAGCAATGGGCCGCTCGCCTTGCGCTGGTAGGCGATCACGCGCTCGCGCGAGCAGGTGCAGCCGTGCGTGCCTCCCGCGCCGCACGGGCAGGGGTTCATCGCCGCGATCAGCGCGAAGCGCGACGGCAGCACGACGCTGCCCGACGCGCGCGAGATCCGCACGATGCCGTCCTCGATCGGCACGCGCAGCGCCTCGAGAGCATCGCGGCGGAACTCCGGCTGCTCGTCGAGGAACAGGACCCCGCCCGTGGCGAGCGTGGCCTCGCCCGGCCGGATGCGCGTGCCACCGCCCACCAGCGCCGGCGTGGTCGCTGAATGGTGCGGCGCGCGAAACGGCGGCAGGCGCACGAGGCCCGACCCCGGAGGGAGGACGCCGGCGGCGGAGTGGATACGTGTCGTGAGCAGCGCCTGCTCGTCATCGAGCGGCGGCAGGATGCCCGGCAGGCGCTTGGCCAGCATGGTCTTGCCGACGCCCGGCGGCCCCACCATCAGCAGGTTGTGGCCGCCCGCGGCGCAGATCTCGAGCGCGCGACGCGCGCCCGGCTGCCCGCGCACGTCGCCCAGATCGGGGATCGCCACCGGTCGGACCCGCGCGTGGGCCGTGGGGACGCCCGGCTCGGCCTCGCCATGCAGCACGCGCACGGCATGCTGCAGCGACTCGCACCCGAGCGGGCGGCAGCCGGGCACGAGCGCGGCCTCCGCGGCGCACTCCAACGGACACAGGAGCACGGGACGACCCGCCCGCACCGCGGCCTCGGCGATCGAGAGCATCCCGGGGACCGGGCGCAGGCGCCCATCAAAGGCGAGCTCGCCGACCGCTGCGACCTCGTCGACCAGGCGCTCGTCGGCCGCGCCATCCAGCCCCCGCCGGGGTGGCTGCCGCGACTCGCACCCGAGTGGCCGACAGCCGGGCACGAGCGCGGCCTCCGCTGCGCACTCCAACGGGCACAGGAGCACGGGAC
>JBPCSK010000537.1:0-5289 GCA_051007275.1 Gaiellales bacterium
CTGTTCGGCCACGAGGACGTGCGGCTGGTCGACGGCGGCCGAGCCAAGTGGGTCGCCGAGGGCCGCGAGCTGACGACCGACGCGCCGAGCGTCACGCCGAGCGCGTACCCCGTGGTCCCGCGCGACGACGCCACGATCCGCGCCTTCAAGGAGGACGTGCTCAAGCACATCGGCAATGGCCCGCTCGTCGACGTGCGCTCGCCCGGCGAGTTCTCCGGCGAGCTGCTGCACATGCCCGACTACCCGCAGGAGGGCGTGCAGCGCGGCGGGCACGTGCCGACCGCGCAGAACGTGCCGTGGAAGCGCGCCGCCAACGACGACGGGTCCTTCAAGACCGCCGACGAGCTGCGCGGCATCTACGAGGGCGAGCTGGGCATGCAGCCCGGCGACGACGTGGTGACGTACTGCCGCATCGGCGAGCGCTCCAGCCACACGTGGTTCGTCCTGACGCACCTGCTCGGCTTCGAGCACGTCCGCAACTACGACGGCTCATGGGTCGAGTGGGGCAACGCCGTGCGCGTGCCGATCGAGAAGCCCGCGTGAGCGAGGTGCCCCCGCGCCTCGCCGAGATCATCGGCGAGTTCCAGGAGGTCGACCGCACCGAGCGCCTCGACCTCCTGCTCGAGTACGCGAACGACCTGCCGGCGCTGCCGGAGCGCTTCGATGGACAGGAGCTCGAGCGCGTCCACGAGTGTCAGACGCCACTGTTCGTGCAGACCGAGGTCGAGGACGGCGACGTCGTCCACCTCTACTTCGCCGCGCCGGACGAGGCGCCCACGTCGAAGGGCTTCGCGGGGATCATCCACGCGGGCCTCGACGGATGCACGGTCGACGAGATCCTCGGCACCCCGTCCGACTTCGCCGCCGGCCTCGGCCTCGTCGAGGTCGTCTCGCCCCTGCGCATGCGCAGCGTCGGCGCCATCCTGGCGCGCGTCAAGCGCCAGCTGATGGAGCGCGTCGCGTCGTAGGCTGCGCGGCTAGCATCCCCAGATCACCAACGTCCCCTTTGAGGTGCACCGAGTCATGAGCGCGACCGCAACGAAGATCCTGCCGAACTACATCAACGGCGGCTGGGTGCCGTCCACCAGCTCCGAGCTGATGGACATCACGAACCCGGCCACCGGCGAGGTCCTCGCCCAGGTCCCGCTCTCGGGCGCCAACGACGTCGACGCCGCCGTCCAGGCCGCACGCGCAGCCTTCCCCGCCTGGAAGGCGAAGAGCACGATCGAGCGGGCCCGCTGGCTCTTCGGCTTCCGCGAGCAGCTCGTCAAGCGCGCCGACGAGATCGCCGCCACCGCGACCCGCGAGATGGGCAAGACCTACCCCGACGCGCAGGCCGAGGTGGCCCGCATGATCGAGATGGTCGAGGCCGCCTGCGCGATCCCCACGACGATGCAGGGACGCATCCTCGAGGGCGTCGCCACGAAGATCGACACCGAGACGATCCGCCAGCCCGTGGGCGTCTGCGCCGCGATCACGCCATTCAACGTCCCGGCGATGGTCCCGATGTGGTTCCTGCCCTTCGCGATCGCCTGCGGCAACACGTTCATCCTGAAGCCGTCGGAGCAGGTGCCGATGACGCAGCAGATCGTGTTCGAGATCATCCACGAGCTCGGGCTGCCCGACGGCGTCGTGAACCTGGTCAACGGTGCGCGCGATGTCGTCAACGGCATCCTCGACCACCCGGGCATCGACGCCGTCTCGTTCGTCGGCTCGGCCTCGACCGCCGCGTACATCTACGAGCGCGCAGCCGCCAAGAAGAAGCGCGTCCAGGCGCTGGGCGGCGCGAAGAACTCGATGCTCGTCATGCCCGACGCCATCATGGACAAGACGGCCGACAACATCATCGGCACCGCCTTCGGCGCCGCAGGCCAGCGCTGCATGGCCGGCTCGATCGTCGTCGCCGTCGGCGGCGCGTGGAAGGACCTCGCCAAGGAGCTGCTCCCGCGCACGGAGGCCCTGACCGTCGGTGACGGCATGGAGTCGAGCACGAGCGTTGGCCCCGTCGTCTCCTGCGAGGCGCGCGACCGCATCCGCGGCATGATCGACAACGCCCTCGCGGCCGGCGCGACGCTGGCCATCGACGGCCGCCAGACCGGCCTCTCCGAGGACGGCGCGTACGTCGGCCCGACGATCGTCCAGGGCGTCACCGCCGACATGGAGATCGCCTGCGAGGAGGTCTTCGGACCGGTCCTCAGCGTCGTCGAGGTCGACACGCTGGCCGACGCGATCGCGTTCGTCAACGGCTCGCGCTACGGCAACGGCACGTCGATCTTCACCGAGTCGGGAGCGGCCGTCCGCCGCTACCGCCACGAGGTCGAGGTCGGCATGATCGGCGTCAACGTCGGCGTTGCTGCCCCGGTCGCGTTCTTCCCGTTCTCGGGCTGGAAGGATTCCTTCCTCGGCGACCTGCACGCGCACGGCACCGACGGCGTCGACTTCTACACGCGCAAGAAGACGGTGACCACGCGCTGGTTCGCCGACGGCGAGTCCGGCAAGTACTTCGTCGAGCAGGGCGACTAGTCCACGTGTCGGCGACCGGAGGGGCATGACGTGTCCGTCTTCCTGGTCACCGGCGCATCCACCGGCATCGGTCTCGCCGCCGCTCGCTGCCTGCGGGCGGCCGGCGAGACCGTCGTCGGCATCTCGCGCTCCGGGCGCGAGGACACGGAGGTCGCGGACCTCAGCACCGAGGAGGGCGTGCGCGAGGCCGTGGCGATCGCCCGTCGGCACGGCTCGATTCGCGGCCTCGTCCTCAACGCCGCCACCGGCTCCGCGCAGGACGCCGCTATCGGAGAGCTGACCACCGAGGGCTGGCGCGCCACGATGGCGATCAACCTCGACTCGCCATTCCTGACGATGCGCGAGGCATGGCCCGACCTGATGGCGGACGGCGCGGGCCGCATCGTCATGGTCGCGTCCACGGCGGCGACGTTCGGCGAGGCGGGCACGACCGCGTACAGCGCCTCCAAGGCGGGCCTGCTCGGGATGATGCGCGTCGTCGCGCAAGACGGCGCACCGCACGGCCTCACCTGCAACGCCGTGCTGCCGGGCTGGGTGCGCACCGAGATGTCGGAGCGCAGCGCCGCCGCGACCGCCGCGCGTACCGATCGCACGACGGACGAGGTGTGGGCCGAGCGCGCCGCCGCGTATGCGGCCGGCCGCGTCGTCGAGCCGACCGAGGTCGGCGACGTGATCGCCTTCCTCTGCTCGCGTGCCGCAAGCGGGGTCTCCGGCGAGGAGATCCGCGTTGCCCTCGGCGGCGTCTGGTAGTCGGCGCTCAACTTCCGATTGGGGTCAGACCCCATCCGGAAGTTGACCCCCGATGAGACGCGAAGGTTCCCCAGACTTCCGATTGGGGTCTGACCCCATTCGGAAGTTGATTGCCGCTACTCCTGAATGCCGATCTCGCGCTGGTCGTGGTCCTGGTCGATCGGGACGACGTTTCGGACCGCGATGGTGACGCCGATGATGATGATCACGCCGCCGACCGCCTCCCGCCAGTCGAGCCGCTCGCTGAGGAGCAGCGCCGAGAAGATCACGCCGAGGAACGGCTGCAGCGGCATGAACGCCACGGCGCGGGCCGACCCGGCCTTGTGGATGGCGATGAACCAGAAGAGGTTCGCCATGATCAGCGACCCGATCAGCGCGTAGGCGATGGCCACCCAGCTCGACGGCGTCAGGCGAGTCCAGTCCATCTGCAGGGCCTGCGGCAGGCCCACGAGGCCGATCAGCGGCGCGCCGACGAGCATCATGATCGCCGAGACGTGCATCGCGCTGTAGTCCTTCAGCAGCGGCCGCACGAGGACGCTATAGCACCCCCACGTCAGCGGCGCACCGAAGGCGATCAGGATCCCCGTCGCGCTGTCGAAGGACATCGTCGCCCCCGTACCGACGATGACGAGGAACACGCCAACGGCGGAGATCACGACCGCGATCCAGAAGAGCGGACGCACGAACTCCCAGCCGAGCGCGCGCGCCAGCAGCGCAGCCCATAGCGGCGTGGTGGCGAAGACGAGCGTGACGATCGACGCCGACGTCTTCGTCAGCGCGTACATGAACGCGTACTGATTGAGGGCGATGCCGATCGCGCCGCCAATCAGGAACAGCGGGATGTCCTTGCGCCGCACGCGCAGCGTGCCCTCGCGCCACAGCACCCAGGCGATGTAGATCAGCCCGCCCGACGCGAAGCGGATGAACGAGAACGCCATCGGGCTCCAGCCGTCGAGACCGATCTTGACGACGGGGATGTTGAGCGCCCAGAGCGCGATCGTGGAGACCGTCAGGAGCAGTGCCAGATCGAGCTTGGACGTCTGCTTCCCCTCCACACCACGAGGGTACGCGATCCCACCCGCCACTCGCCGCACGGCTCGCCCGTACACTGCCGCCGTGCGCACGCTTCAGATCCAGCACGACCACACGAACCTGCTCGGGGCCTTCCACGACGTCATCCACGGCGCCGGCGAGGTCGATCTCTGGCGCACGTTCGAGGATCCCGCGCCGGAGAGCCTCGCGCCGTACGACGCGGTGGTGCTGATGGGCGGCGTGGCGATGCCGGACGAGGATGATCGCTACCCCTGGATCCCGCAGGAGCTGCGTCTGCTGCGCGAGGGCCTCGAGCGCGGCCTGCCGATGCTCGGCGTGTGCTTCGGCGGCCAGATCCTGGCGCGCGCGGCCGGCGCCGCCGTCGGCCCGTCGCCGACCGAGCAGGGCTGGTTCGACATCGGCCTGAACGAGGCCGGCAAGGCCGATCCACTGCTCGGTCCGCTCGGCGAGGGCTACCGCGCCTTCGAGTGGCACCACTACAACTTCCAGATGCCGCCGGATGCCGTGTCGCTGGCCGTCAACGCCGCCGGCAATCAGGCCTACCGGGTGGGCTCCGCCGCCTGGGGCCTGCAGTTCCACATCGAGGTCGATCGCAAGACCGTCGAGTGGTGGATGGACGTCGGCGAGTGGAATCTCGATGAGCACGGCGCCGACAAGGACGCCATCCGCACCGACACCGACGCGCTGGTCGAGGCGAACGCGCAGGCGGCCGCCGACCTCGCCCGCCGCTTCGTCGAGATCGCCCGCCAGCACGGCCACGCGTAGGCGCGCAGCGAAGGAGACGGCATGCGGACGCTGATCATCCAGCACGACCACGACGGCTATCCCGGCGCGCTGCTCGAGCCGATCGAGCGCGCGGGCTCGGTCCAGCGCTGGGACACCTTCACGCACCCCGAACGCCCGGACCTCGACGGTATCGACGCGATCGTGTCGCTGGGCGGCACGGCGCACCCCGATCAGGAC